>NZ_PNCT01000025.1:0-41107 GCF_005887365.1 Pseudoalteromonas sp. S3785
TTCATCAATTAGGCTGTCTATATCATCTAAATCAAAATCATCGCTTTCTTCAACGAGCGCATCAGCAGAGGCCGTATCGGTGGTATCACTCGCTTCATCAATTAAGCTGTCTATGTCGTCTAAGTCAAAGTCATCGTCTTTTGGTGAGTCTGTATCAGCTTGTTGATCTAATAATTCATCAATATCAAAGTCATCGCCTTCTTCTTGGGCAAGTTCTTCGCTTAAGGCGGCCAACTCATCATTGCTTTCGACATTACTATCACTCGGTTGCTCAACCTCAGGCAAGTCAATTTCAGGTAAGCTATCGTCCTCATCAAATAAATCATCTAGATCATCGCTGCTTAAAATATCGTCTGACTCTTTTGCATCACCTAAATCGAGGTCAATTTCATCCTCTGGTTTCTCATCTACAGGCTCATCAAAGCCCTGCTGCATGAAAATATCTAACTCGTCTCCTGCACCGCCTTCATCATCAAAAACAATATCATCACTTAATAAGCTTTCTAATTCGTCTTGATCGAGCAAGTTTTCAGTATCAGAAAATTCCTCGTCTAACGCATCATCAAGAGAATCGTCAAATGCAATATCACCCTCTGGCAAAATATCGTCGCTATGATTGTCATCAAGTTGAATATCTAAATCATCAAGAGGGTCAGGAATGATTGGATCGTCTAGCGCATCATTACTTTGCGGCTCGTCTTCGGTAAAGCTGGGCGTTTGTGGTAGAAAGTCGTCGTCATCTTGCGTTTCCTCATCTTTGTTGGTGCGCTTTCGTAAAAACATCACCACAGCAAAAATAATTAATAATGCAGGAATGGTCATTAATAAAATAAGCACAAGCGGTTTAGACATGAAAGCGCCTAAGTCAAAAGGTTCTTCTTTTGGTACTTCTTGTACTTTTTGTTGCGCAATTATTTCATTTTGTTTTTCAATGAGTTCTTTTAACTGTTTTTGGATTTCGCTGTCTTGGCCTAGTTGCTCTTTTACATTAGCTAGTTCTTTTGAAATGCCCGACAGTTGCTTTTTGAGATTATTATTTTCAGCTAATATTTCTTCTACATTATTGACCGAACTTTTAAATTGCTGCTGCAGCTCTACAAGTTTATTACCTTGCTGCGTTTTTATTTCATTTAATTCTTTTTGAATTTCTTTTTTAGCGTCGTCAACATCGGCTTTACGCGCTTGAGTAACTTTAGTTTGCGCAGCGTTAATTTCACTGGTGGTTAGTGTGCCATTTTTCTTTTTTTCCCACAGCGCGTCGTCTTGCTCTGAGCGTTGTTTAGCAAGCTGTGGATCTATGCGTCTAATTTCCGCTAAAGTGGGTATTTTTAAATAGGCACCACTTTGCATGTGGTTTAGGTTTTGTTCTAAAAATGAATTAGGGTTTTTGTTATACAAGGCTTGCATAACTTGGTAGATACTAACTGAATTATCTGGGCGTACTTTGGCAGCAATACGCCATAGTGTATCGGTTGGCTTTATAGGCCCTATTGATCGCCCTTGCGCACCATAGTCAGCGCCTTTTGGCCCCTTTAATTGGGTGCTGTCTTGAGAGTAAATTGGAGTTACTACCAATGCAGACGCTAATATAATAAGTGAAGCTAAACCGCGCATGCTGATCCTTTAATGTGTAAATGTTAAATGCTTTGCTATTTATTAAGCTGCTCAACATTAATTATTCTTGCCGTAACCAGCCAAACAGCTGATCTACATTTGTTATTACAATCTATTTTTATTGCAAGCTCTATTCCAGTTACAAACTATAAACCAGTTACGGTCTAATATCCATTGCAACGCTTTGAAAATAAATACCTTAAAACTTTATTCTTAATACTATTTTATCGTGATAGATCAAGGCGTTTAGCTTAGTAGCAACGCTAAGCGGCAATAATTTGGCTTCTCCAAAAACAAAAGCGGCAAACTCTTAAAGTTTGCCGCTTAATTTACATACTATATTAGCTGCTATTTATAAATAGTTAGCGATTAACTCTTCAGCTATTTGTACGCTATTTGTTGCAGCCCCTTTGCGGGTGTTGTCACTCACAACCCACATATTTAAACCATGCGGGTGCGAAATATCGGCGCGCAAGCGGCCAACGTAAACCGTATCATTACCACTGGCATCTGAAACCGCGGTTGGGTAATCTCCTTCGTCTTCAATAAGTTCGACCCCTGGCGCATCATTTAAAAGCTGCTTAACGTGCTCAAAGTCATACGGCATGCGTGTTTCAATATTGATTGACTCAGAATGGCCAAAAAATACAGGTACACGTACACAGGTTGGGTTAACCGCAATGGTAGTATCGCCCAAAATTTTATGTGTTTCGTTTACCATTTTCATTTCTTCGCGTGTGTAGCCGTTATCTTCAAAGGTATCGATTTGAGGGATAACGTTAAATGCAATTTGCTTAGGAAAAATTTCGTTTTCCATTGGACGCGCATTCATCAAATTGGCGGTTTGTTTTGCCAATTCATCTACTGCTTCTTTGCCTGCACCAGATACAGCTTGGTAGGTAGATACATTAATGCGGTCAATACCATAAGCATCGTAAATGGGTTTAAGGGCAAGCATCATTTGAATAGTAGAGCAATTAGGGTTTGCAATAATATTGCGGTTTCTAAAGTCTTCAAGGCTTGCTGCATTCACTTCTGGTACCACTAGCGGCACTTCAAAATCATTTCTAAAATGTGAAGTGTTATCAATTACAACACAGCCAGCGTCGGCCGCAATTGGCGCGTATTTTTCTGATACACTGCCACCAGCTGAAAACAAACCAATGTGTGCTTGGCTAAAGTCAAAGCCTTCTACGTCTTGTACTTCAATGGTTTCGCCACGAAACTTTATGTCTTCACCTGCGCTGCGGCTACTGGCTAGTAAAAAGAGTTGGTCTACCGGAAACTTACGATCTTCCAGGGTTTCAATAATTTGACGACCTACTAAGCCTGTAGCGCCAAGCACAGCAACATTATATTTTTGCGACATATTTTATCCTCTTTAAGCACTGTTAAAACAACAATGCTAGTTAAATTAGTTTGCGGTGTTAAAACCAAGCTGAGCGAGTGCATTTGTATGCTGCCCACTCCCTTGCACTGTTAAAGTGCTAAACTCTCGCCTTACTGGGTAGTTTTTACGTAAACTATCAAACCCATCTTTTGCTAAGTGACGTAGCAAAATGCCATCATCGCGGCGTACGTCGTAGATTAAATGCACTAAACGCGCAATATCAGCCTCAGTAAAGGTGCTTTCTAAATTTAAGTTTGTAACAGCAGGTTGTGGTAAAAAATCAGAAAGCGATTTTTCTGCGGTTACGTCTTTTAATTTACATAGAGCCTGATACAGCATTTGTGTGCCGCGGGCTTTTCCTTCAAGGGTATGCCCGGCAATGTGCACGCTGGCATAGCGCACATGATCAAGCAATGGAATTAAAATGTTAGGCTCGTTTTCCCACACATCAAGAACCAAATCTAAGTCTGCCCCTTGCTTCATAACCGATAACAAAGCCTGGTTATCAATCACTTCTCCACGGCTAGCATTTATAACAGCTAACCCAGGCTTTAACGCATTTAGGCGTTTTTCATCTATTAAATGATGTGTTTTATGCTCACCAGTTTTAATCAGCGGCACATGAAAAGTAACCGCATCTACAAGCTCAAGTAGCTCATCAAGTTCTACATGCTCGGCTAATAAGCCCTGCTCATGTTTAATTGGGTCACATAATAAAACATCAACATCAAGTGCTTTTAGTTTTTGAGCTAAACAGCTGCCAATATTTCCCACCCCAACAATACCTATTGTTTGCCCACTCAGTGAGGTTGCGTTTTCTTGGCTTAAAGCGAATAAGCTACTTATTACATATTCAGCCACCGCAATTGCATTGCAGCCAGGGGCACTGCTAAAAGCAATGCCTTTCTCGTTAAGTAAAGGTGTATCTATATGATCAACACCAATGGTGGCGGTACCTACAAAGCTTAATTTATTAGCCTTTGCAAGCAGATCACTGTTTACTTTAGTAACCGAGCGCGTAAGGAGTACATCAACATCAATTAACGCATCAGGTGTTAAATTTCGTCCATCAAAGCGCGTTACCTCACCAAAGTCTGCAAAATACTGCTCAACTAAAGGCATGTTTTGATCGGCAAGAATCTTCATTGGGGAGTCCGTATGGCAAAATGAGGCGCTATTGTAACGAACAACCAAGCAATTACACAAACTAAAAAGCCGAGCAATGCTCGGCTTTTAATCACTATAAAGAGAAAACGAATTAACCTTTATATTTGCTCATAACTAATGTGGCATTTGTACCACCAAAGCCAAAGCTATTAGACATTACCGTATTAAGCTGTGCATCGCGGCGCTCAGTTACAATGTTAAGGCCTTGTGCTTGCCCATCTAGCTCTTCTACGTTAATAGATGGCGCTACAAAGTCGTTTTCCATCATTAAAATTGAGAAAATAGCTTCGTGAACACCCGCAGCACCCAATGCGTGACCCGTTAATGATTTAGTCGCACTAATAAGCGGCGAATTACCACCAAACACTTCTTGAATGGCGCCTAGCTCTTTAACATCACCTACTGGCGTAGAGGTACCGTGCGTGTTTAAATAATCAATGGGTGCATCAACACCTTGCATTGCTTGGCGCATACAGCGTACTGCACCTTCACCTGAAGGTGCTACCATGTCGTAGCCATCAGATGTAGCACCGTAGCCTACAATTTCTGCGTAAATATGTGCGCCACGAGCAAGTGCATGCTCAAGCTCTTCTACTACAACAATACCGCCACCAGCAGAAATAACAAAACCATCGCGGTTTGCATCGTACGTACGTGATGCTTTTTCTGGTGTTTCGTTGTATTTAGTAGACAACGCACCCATTGCGTCAAATTCCATTGCAAGGGTCCAGTGTAGCTCTTCACCACCACCGGCAAAAATAACATCTTGCTTGCCTAATTGAATTTGCTCAACCGCGTGACCAATACAATGTGCAGAGGTTGCACACGCAGAGCTTATAGAATAGTTAACACCTTTAATTTTAAATGGCGTTGCTAAACAGGCCGATGTGGTGCTCGCCATTGTACGCGGTACCATATATGGGCCTACACGTTTTACACCTTTTTCGCGCAAAATATCGGCTGCTTCTACTTGCCACTTTGAAGAGCCACCACCTGAGCCTACTAATAAACCCGTGCGCTCATTAGATACTTGCTCATCTGATAAGCCAGCATCTTCAATTGCTTGCTTCATAGAAATATAAGAGTAAGCAGCAGCATCTCCCATAAAGCGCATTGCTTTACGGTCTACGTGTTCTTTAACATCAATATCAATTTTGCCCGACACATTACTGCGTAAGTTGTAATCGGCAAATTCTTGGTTAAAAGCAATACCGCTTTTACCCGCTTTTAATGACTCTAAAACTTCTTGTTTGTTATTACCGATGCTTGATACAACACCGATACCCGTAATTACGGCTCTTCTCATGGGTAATTCCCTTAGCTTGAAACTAAATTACTGTGTATTTTACGCTGTTTTTAGGTGTTAAGTGGTCAGCTTTCTAGCGTACACCTGTACTCTGAATTTAATAGCTTATAAATAACGCCAGACTATTTCAAAGAAAACCCGTAAAATAATAAAAAAATACTGTCTAAAAATTTAATAAGTCATGATAAAAAACGCCCAAATACACTTTAATGAAGTAGGCACACCGGTAGCCGATAACTTTGACGATGTTTATTTTTCTAATGACGACGGCCTTGCTGAATCGCATTACGTGTTTTATCAACAAAACAATATACAGGCGCGGTTACAAAATCATGACCAAGCGCATTTTGTTATTGCCGAAACCGGTTTTGGCATGGGTTTAAACTTTTTAAATGCATGGCAGCACTTTAATGACCACCTTGCCAATCAACAAGTTCAAAATCAAGTAGACAAACGTGTTAAGCGTTTGCATTTTATTTCGTTTGAAAAATACCCGCTCAATGCTGACGATCTAAAAAAAGCATTGCAAGCGTGGCCAACACTGCACAAGCTAAGTGATGAATTAACAACGCATTACCCAATTAATTTAGCTGGCTGCCACCGTATTGAATTTAATAACGGCCAAGTTATTCTTGATTTGTATTTTGGCGACGTGCTTGATTCCATAAACGCGATGAGCTACCCGCAATCGGGGGTGGTCGATGCATGGTTTTTAGATGGCTTTGCACCGAGTAAAAACCCCGACATGTGGCAACAAAGTGTGTTTAAAGCCATGGTTGATATATCACGCAAGCAAGCAACACTAGCCACCTTTACCGCGGCAGGCTTTGTACGCCGGGGCTTGATAGCCGCAGGCTTTAATATGCAAAAAGTAAAAGGTTTTGGGCGCAAACGGGAAATGCTAATAGGCCAATTAGCCGATGCTAATAGTGCGCACTCATCACCCCCATACTTTGAACACCCCCCTGCCAAGCTAGAACATGTTGCTGTAATAGGCGGCGGAATTGCAAGTAGCTGTATTTTGCACAGTTTGGCTAAGCGTGGCATTAAAAGCACCCTATTTTGTCAAGATGAAAAACCAGCTATGGGGGCTTCACATAATGTACAAGGTGCGGTTTACCCGCACTTACAAGCTAAAAATTCACCGCACAGCGAATTATTTGCGCATAGTTTTTTATACGCTAAACGCAACTACCAGCAACTACTTAAAAACGGCTTTAATTTTGATCATAGTTGGTGTGGTGTGTTGCAACATGCGGTAAAAAAACCACTTGCCGATAAACACCAAAACTTAGAACAAAAACAGCTATGGCCTCAATCCTTAATGCGCAATGTAACTGCCGAGCAAGGAGACACACTTGCAGGCGTAACAACCGGCTACCCCGGCGTTTATTTTGAGCAAGGCGGTTGGGTAAACCCACCGCAATTAGTAAAAGCAATGCTTCAGGCTGTCCACACTTTACAGCCTTTTAGCCGCCATTTTAACTGTCATGTTAAGCAGCTTAACAAAACACCCGAAGGCTGGTATTTAGCCGCTAATAACATTCAGTACGGCCCATTTAGTGATGTAATAATATGTGCTGGTGAGCATAGCGATGCGTTTGAGCAAACAAACGCATTACCTATTGTAGGAGTACGCGGCCAAGTATCGCATATTCAAGCCAGTGAACACTCTAAAAAGCTTAAAACTGTGTTGTGCCATAAAGGTTATTTTACACCCGCCTATTTAGGTAAACACTGTATGGGCGCTACATTTGAAAAAAACACAAAAAGTCGCGCCGTTACAGAAAAAGATAACCAATTAAACCACGAGCAACTCCTTAGCTTTTACCACCAAAGCGACTTTGCCACCTCATTAGGTGATATAACCTGCGCTAAAGCCGCTGTACGCTGCACATTTATAGATCATTTGCCAATGGCGGGGCAATGGTGTGAGCAAAGTGATTACATCAACGCCTTTGCTAATTTACGCTTAGGTAAACGCTATCAATACTTGCCTTTGCAAAAACCACAACAAGGCTTACATATTTTTACCGGATTTGGAGCGCGTGCATTATGCAGTGCACCGCTATTAAGTGAGCACTTTATTAGCACCTTAAATAACGAGCCACGTCCATTAAGCGAGCGTGTAAGCCAAGCTATTCACCCAGCGCGTTTTATAGTGCGTGATTTAATACGAAATAAAATTTAAATGACACCATTCTTTTTTTGCGTAAAATAATACCTATAAAAGGAATTTATATTACTCATGCGCAGCCTATGTACGAATGCGAATGGGTATAAATAAAAGGAAAAAAATGAAAGCTTTAACTTATGCTGTAGCAATACTTGCCGCTATATCGTTTAACGCATTTAGCCAAAACGTAAGCGAGATCCCCTTACCCGAAGAGTTTGTCACTACCATGGATGTAACTAACGAATACCCAAAGGTACGCACTGGGTATTTAGCCACCTCTATCAATGATATTGCTAAATTTTATCAACACGCACTTGGTGAGCCTCTCAACATTAAAGGCGATAACAACTACCGCACCCTTTACTATAACTATCAAAGTCATGCCGTACGCATTAGCTTATACCATCATAATTATGTTACCGAAGTCAGTATAATGATTGAATAAACACGGCAAAAAGCGGCTAATTTTCACGCTCAGTTCAGACTCCTACTTTATTCACCAGCAAATTTATTATTTGTGAAGAATAATCATGTTTTACCCTTTAAAAACGCATGCCTACCCCAAGGTCTATTTGTACTAAACACCTTTACACTAAATTGAGAAGGAATTAATTATGAGTAAGACCCTAATTATTGGCGCTAGCGGACAGATTGGTAAAATGGCAACCGAGCTGCTTTTAAACAATGAGCAAAATGTATCTGCATTAGTGCGCGATAAAAGCAAGTTAAGTGATTTAGATAGCCCGTTTTTAACTATTGTAGAGCAAGACCTCGAAGGCGACTTTTCTACTGCGTTAAAAGATTGCGACCAAGTAATATTTGCTGCAGGTTCTGGCGGAAGTACAGGCACAGATAAAACCGTGCTAATTGATTTATGGGCGGCTACCAAAGCAGCCTCGTATGCTAAAGAGCATGGCGTTAAGCATTTTATTATGATCAGTTCTATTGGCGCTGACGATCCAGACTCGATTGAAAGCGACTTAAAACCTTACTTAGTTGCCAAACATATGGCAGATGAGCACCTTATCAACAGTGGTTTAAACTACACCATAGTGCGCCCAGGTACTTTAACCAATGAAAGCGCCTCAATGAAGGTAACCACAGAACGCCCAAGCGATCGTTCTAAAGCTAAAATTAGCCGCGAAAACGTAGCCAATGCCTTGTTGCATATTGCTACAAATACATTTAATGGCAACCGCGTTTTTGAGTTATTTAATGGTGAAACACCAATTAAAACTGCTGTAAAATAAATTAGGCCTTGCTGCCCTTTGCAACTCCTATGCAAAGGGCACTCTACTTAGGTGCAACAGAACCCTCTATGCACCGCCTCCTCTTTAAATTTATAAATGTAAACAACACGTTTAAATTTCTTTAATAACACAAATCAACATCGTCCCTAATAAAACCACAGGAAAAACAAGTATTTCCATTAAAACGGCTATAAAACAGCATGTTGAGATTATGAAAGGTTGATTTTTGTTCAGGCTTTTTTACTAGTTTAATAAGGTTAAATACTAGAAACCCCTTATTTTATCTGGTAAATTAACAGCGTGTTAAAACAATAATAAAAATTCCTCAATGGAAGTTGCACGAATAAGGACATAGCGTGAGCGCCTCATTTAAAATTATTTTTAATGGTCAGTTACATCAAAATGCTGACATTGGTACCGTACAAGACCAACTTTGTCAGTTTTTAAAAATTCCCCATAATGTCGTTGTAAAATTATTTGATGGCCGAGCCTATGCACTCGTTAAAGACCTATCGAGTATTGATGCAGTTAAAACCGAATCACAGCTGAAAAGCTTTGGCTTAATAACTAAGGTTGAACCGCACGCAAGTGTAAGGGCACCCCAAAGTACAGCGGGTACTAAACTGGTTGTTACTAACAACGAGCCAGCGGTAAAAAACATAGCCAATACAATAACCAGCATTAAAAAGGCCGGCGTAAATAGCCCTGCCACCCTGCCCAAACTTGCACTGCAAAGTGCGTTATTTTTTTGCTATAGCTTATTATTCATCTGCCTTATTTGCTCAGCAGTAATAAGCTTTAACACACTTAAAATGAGTATGATAGACAGCTCAATAGCTTCCCCCTCTACAACATTAAATTACGTTAATTATAAGCAGTACTTAGCAAATCAAAAAAAGCACCCAGAAGTCACCTTGCCTAGCACCCACAGCACAGATGAGCTTAACCAAAGGGCGCAGCAAAAAATTGATAGCTATTTTGCTCGCTTTTCAGCGCACATAAACAGTTACGCAAAGATTCTAAAGCAACCAAACATAAACAGCATGGGTGCAGGAAAGTTAAAGCAGCACTTACAAGAAATAGACGCACTAGGCACGGAACATGTTTTTTGGGAGCAATTAATTAACCTTGCTAAATCGCTCAATAATGACGCCCATATAATGAGCAAGCTTGCTAATGATAACCCAGATAAAATTCAGTGGATCAACGCCGTTGATTGGATAAGCCAAAGCTATATTAGGCAGCAACAAAATAAGCCTAACGCTTTACCGGCCTCGCCTGCAAACACACAACTCGCCAAGTCACCAATTTTAGATTTAACTTTGCTAATTAGCTTAATGTCGTTCTTAACGCTTATTATTATTAGTATTAAAATGAAAGTAAGATCGTTAAAAATGAAGCTAGCCACTATAAGCACAGAATAAATTAAACCCATAAAAAAACCGCCAACTTGATTGCTCAAATTGGCGGTTTTTTATGGTTTTTAAGTAACGAACTTAAATACCTGTATTGGTGGAGCTGGGGGGATTTGAACCCCCGTCCGAAAAGCCTCGACCGTCGGTACTACATGTTTAGTATTGTCATTTAATTAACCTTTAAATCCCGGACAAACACGGTAGATAAAGGCGAGGCCGCTTAGATTTAACGCTTCAACCCCGGCCAGGGTTTCCGTCGCGATCAGGTGTTAGGGTGACACTCCAAAATCCAGTCCACAAGAATACATGGAAGGAGCGCTAGCCAGCCTAAGCTGCTAGAGAGTAGTTATCGTCGTTTGCGATTACTTTAAATTGCGGCTTTTTTACGAGGCAAACCGCACCTCGACATGCACCTCAGGCTTCTTGAATTCCGTCGAATCCTAATCAGCCCCTGAAATATGAATTTCTTTCAGTGAGGGCAGTATAACTGAGTAAACGTCTGATACTCAAGGGGTGTGACACTTTTATTTTAGCCTACAGAATCAAGTGAACAGTTAATAAGCACAAGTTTGCAAAAAAGCAAACAAATACTGAACATTTACTTAACATACCGTTCAAGTTGTGCTCAAATAAGGAGTTAATTTTTACGCAGAGGCTTAAGTTTTTGTAGTAAAAGTAATAATCATAATAACAGGCATAATCGTAGGGAATTTATAAATGTCGGTTTTTTTATTTAATGAACAAACGGGTGAGCTGGCGTTATCTGCGCATCCTATTGATAATGGATTTCCGGTAACAAGCGCTCAGCTTATTGAGCTACTTGAGCAGTCGGATTATTGCGAGTTTGAAGTGCTCTCTGGCAATATTGGTAAGTTATTTTCACCAAGTAAAAATTATCAGCAAGAGTCATTAGTAATTGCCAAAGCAACGGACGCGAGCCTTGTTATTAATGTTGATGAAAAAAACATGGTTGCTGAGGCAACACTTACCACGGCCAGAGGCGGTGCTTTACTTTCTATGGAAGCCGCTCAAGCCGCGCTGGCTGAAGCTGGTGTGAAAAAAGGCATTAGCCCTCGTGCACTTGATACGTTTTTAGGACAGCAGTTTTCTCATCCTGCAGGTACAGCATATAGCGCTATTGTGGCCCATGGCCGAAACCCCAAAGAAGGCAGTGATGCGAGGTTTGTTCGCCTTTGCTCTACTGCGCAAGACCGCGTACTTAGCCCTCAAGCAAAAGAAGGTGGCAAGGTGGATATGAAAGACCTTGGCGCCATTATTACCGTAAAACCCGGCACTCCTTTAATGCAGCGTGTGGCTGCTACACCCGGGGAGGATGGCTATACGGTTTTTGGTGACCTAATTAGGGCCACGCCAGGTAAAGAGCATGAATTACAGCCCTTTGAAGGCACAAAAATAGACCCTAACAACCCAAACATGCTCATTGCCGATTGTAAGGGCGTGCCTGTTGCACTACCCAGAGGCATGCGGGTGGACGACGTTTTGTGTTTTCATAATGTAGATGTAAGCACAGGCCATGTTGATTTTGATGGCAGCGTAATTATCTCTGGTGATGTTAAAGATGGTATGCGGGTTAAAGCCAATGGCGATATTACTGTATTAGGGTTTGTTGAATCAGGCACGATTGAAAGCCAAAGCGCGGTCACTATTATGCTCGGCGCTATTGGGCGCAAGCGCGAAAATGAAGAAGCATTTACTTGTGAAATTTCAGCTAAGCGTACCATTTCTATTGGCTATGCCCAGTACTGTAATATTAAAAGTGCACAGGATTTATTTATAGAGCGCCAGGCCTTGCACTGTAATTTAAGTGCAAGGCGCTTAATACGGGTAGGTAAAGCAGGTAACCCGCGCGGAAAAATAATTGGGGGTAATATTCTTGATGCTATGCGTATTGAAACGGGGGAACTAGGTGCACCAGCAGGCACTAAAACACGCGTGTTTTTAGCTCAAAACTGGCATGAACTGCGCTCAAAGCAGTCTCAGATAATTGATTTTGAAAAGGTGTTAGCAAGTAAAACGTCGGCGCTTAATCAAGCTAAAGAAAAAGCGATAAAAATTCCTGTTGCAGCTCAACGTCAACAGCTGTTAGATAAAATTGCCGCTAATGAGCAGCATATAAAAACGCGTGCTATGCACGTACAACGTCAAAAAAGATTGGTGAAACAAAAAATTTCTCAGCTATTAGCCACTAGCCGCTTAAAAATTAATGAAATAATGCACCCAGGTGTGGAGCTTAAAATAGCAAAAGACACAAAACAGTTTTCGCGTATTTACCCACCCCACTTGGTAAAACTGTCTGAGGGGAAAATCACTCAGTCGTTTTAGTATCCTCTTGAGTGTTTTCAGTTTCTTGAGCGTCACTTTCAGGTAGTGGCGCTAACGGCCAGCCCCCTAATTCTTGCCAACGATTTACTATTAAACAATACAGCTCTGCTGTGCGCTCTGTATCGTAAAGTGCAGAGTGTGCTTGGCTGTTATCAAACTCAATGCCCGCGGCTCTACATGCTTTAGCCAGTACCGTTTGGCCTAACGCTAAGCCTGCAAGCGAGGTTGTGTCAAAGCTTACAAACGGATGAAATGGCGTACGCTTAATATTGTTACGCTCAATGGCTGCATTTAAAAAACCATGATCAAAGGCAGCATTATGTGCCACTACAACTGAGCGTTGACACCCGGCGGCTTTTTGCGCTTTACGTACTGCTTTACAAATTTCTTTTATTGCTTCTTCTTCAGGTACAGCGCCACGCAGTGGACTAAACGGGTCTATGCCGTTAAATTCAATGGCAGCTTGTTCTATATTAGCACCTTCAAAAGGCTCTACATGAAAATGAACGGTATGATCTATGCTGAGTAACCCTTGGTCATCCATTTTTAAAATGGATACGGCAATTTCAAGTAAGGCGTCGGTTTCTTTATTAAAGCCGGCGGTTTCTACGTCGATTACAACAGGAAAAAAGCCGCGAAAGCGTTGTGCGAAAAGTGTTTGCTCAGTATTTGCCATAGTCTTCTTGGTTTGTGAGGATAAGCTCACTATTATGTCAAAATTGAGGGCGACTCGGCTAGGGCTTTATAAATTTTTTAATGAATATATTGTAGGCATGCTATTTGCTTTCTAATAACTGCTACCCGTATTGGCTATTAATTGAGCCTAGCTTTTGTAGCACGCCAAAATATTGGCTTAGTAGATTAACTGGAGCGTTTTATGAAGTGTAAGTTGTTTTTTATTAGCGTAAGCCTTGGCACCGCCCTGATGAGCTATTCATCGCAAGCGGCTATGCGTCAATACAGCGCAAATCAAGATAACTCTAACTGGGAAGTTATAAAAACAACACGCTTACAGTGCCAGCTAAACCACGAAGTGCCCTACTATGGCGAGGCTATATTTAAGGCATCGGCAAGTAAAAATAAAAATTTAACTTTTAATTTAGATATGATTGTGCGTCCGGAAAATTATGATATAGCAGGTTTAAAGGCGGTGCCACCAGCATGGCGAGCAGGCTTGCCCGCGCGTGATATAACTACGATGAAGTTACTTAAAAAGTTTGATGGTGAGCTTGGTAATAAAACCGCATGGGAAATGCTGAGCGAACTTGAAAAAGGGTTTCATCCTACCTTTTACTACCAAGACTGGCAAAATAGTGCCGACAAAATTGCCGTTGGTATTTCAAGCGTTAATTTTAAACAAGCCTATTGGGCATTTTTGCAGTGCCGAGATGAGCTTTTACCGTACAGTTTTGAGGATATTTCATTTACCGTAATGAACTACCAATCAAATAGCAGCAAGCTCACTAAAGAGTCGCAAAAGCGCTTAGATAAAATTGCTGAGTATTTAAAAAATGACACGAGTATTGAATCTATCAGTATTGATTCGTATACCGATAGTTACGGTGGCCGCTGGAATAACTTAGACTTATCGCGTAAGCGTGCCAATGCGATAAAAGACTATATGGTCAGCTTAGGTGTTGATGAAAACAAAGTACAAACCACAGGCCTTGGTGAAAGACGCTTTGTTGATACCAATGAAAATATTTTAGGCCGAAATAAAAACCGCCGCTTAATTATTCAAATAGCGAAAATGTAACTACTTTAAGCGCGTAAATACAGCTGTAAATTCATGGTTACATTATTATTTACGCGCATTTATTACAAAACTATTTATGTTTTAAGTAACTAGTTATATCTTGAGTGCCTCTCACACATTTAAGGATAGTTAAGTGCTTAAAAATAAAACAATAGGCAGCATGTTAATTGTTGCAGGCACCACCATAGGCGCTGGTATGCTAGCGTTACCCATTGCCTCTGCTGGGCTTGGCTTTAATACTGCACTTGCACTGATAATAGCCAGCTGGTTACTGATGACCTACACCGCTTTATTAATGCTAGAGCTCCACCAACACGCTCCCAGAGATGCAACTTTGAACACCTTAGCAAAACGCTGGTTAGGAAAGCGTGGGCAATATATTGCTAATTTTTCGATGGTATTTTTATTTTACGCCCTGTGTGCAGCTTATATTGCCGGTGGTGGCGCTCAGTTACAGTCGCGGATTAGTAGTGATTTAAGCATAAACATCGCGCCACAAATTGCCTCTGTGGTTTTGGCCGCTGTAATTGGTAGCGTGGTTACTTTAGGCACCAGTAAAGTAGATAAACTCAACCGCGTATTATTTACTATTAAAATTATAGTATTAGGCAGTTTGTTTTATATGCTTACGCCCCATGTACAAGGTAAGCATTTACTTGAAATGCCCGTAGAGCAAGGGCTTATTTTATCTGCCTTGCCGGTTATTTTTACCTCGTTTGGTTTTCATGGCTCTATTCCGTCAATTGTTAAGTATGTGGGGCTAGAAACAAAAGTATTGCGTAAAGTAATGATTGCAGGGGCTGCTTTACCTTTAGTGATTTATATTTTTTGGCAACTGCTTAGCCAAGGTATTATGCAGCAAAGTGATTTACTCAATAGTAATGGATTAACAGGCTTTGTAGAGAGTGTCGCGAATATTGCGCATAACCCGCAAGTAACAAGCGCCGTTACACTGTTTGCCGACTTAGCATTGGCCACCTCTTTTTTAGGTGTTAGCCTAGGCTTATTTGATTTTTTTGCTGATGCATTTAATAAAGGCGATACCAAATCAGAGAGAATAAAAACCGCACTAATTACCTTTATTCCTCCTTTAGGGTTTGCGTTGTTTTACCCTCAGGGATTTATAATGGCGCTGGGTTATGCAGCCATCGCCCTTGTGGTACTAGCTATATTTTTACCCGTGTCGATGGTTTATAAGCAGCGTAAGGTAGGCCCGCAATCAGGGTATAAAGTACGAAGTGGTAATGTTGGTCTAGCAGTTGCTGGGCTGTGCGGTATTGCAATTATTGTCGCCCAATTTATGCAAATGTTGGGATTAGTACCCGCCATTGGTTGATAAATTAAAGGCTAACCCCTTTAGCTTAAAGGGGTTAGCTCCAAGCCTTTAAAAAACGCGAGACTCACCGCGACCTGTAGCCTGAGACGCAGCTTGTAGCTCACCGTCTTTATTTACAATAACCTGCAAGTCACCAAAACCTCGCTCATCCAGTGTGTAGCCCATTTTTATAAGCTCAGTTTTTGTGTTTTCACTAAGCCCTGCATGCACTCTGATCACGTTTTTAGGCCACAACTGATGATGAAACCGCGTGCTGTTAACAATACCCTCGGCGCTCATGTTAAATTCAACCGCATTTAAAATCGATTGATACACCGAGCTAATGATTGTTGTGCCCCCAGGCGAACCCGTAACCATTTTAACGCGATTGTTTTTAAGCAGTATAGTTGGCGACATTGAGCTAAGCATACGCTTTTTTGGCTGAATTTCGTTTGCTTTACCACCGAACGCACCAAAGGCGTTCATTACCCCTGGTTTAGCGCTAAAGTCATCCATTTCGTCATTTAATATAAAGCCCGCACCTTCAACCACAACGCCACTACCAAAGCTTAAATTAATTGTTGTGGTATTTGCCACCGCATTACCCATTTTATCAATAATAGAAAAATGTGTGGTTTGCTCACTTTCTTTAAGCCCAGGTTTTATATTTTCGGTGGTGGAAATAGCGGTTAAAGAAATCCCCTTACTGCGCCCTTTTAAATAATCAATATTAGTAAGCTCAGTCACTGGTACATCAAAAAAGTCAGGATCGCCCAAGTACTCTGCTCTATCGGCAAACACACGTTTGCCTATTTCAGCAAGTAAATGTACGTATTGAGTAGAGTTATGTACTAGCCCCATTTCGCTTTTTTTAAGCTCAAACATTTTTAGCCACTGTAAAATAGCTATTCCACCAGAACTTGGTGGTGGAGCAGTTAATACTTCATAGCCATTCCAATTAGCCTTAATAGGCGTGCGCGACACAGCAGAGTAGTGAGCCAAATCTGCTTCATTAATAATACCGCCATGCTGGTGCATAAAGTTGGCAATAATGCGGGCTGTTTCACCTTTATAAAATCCGTCTTGGCCGTTATCTCTTATTCGTTTTAAAGTAGCCGCTAGCTCGGGTTGTTTAAATACCTGATTTGCTTTTATATCTGCAAAATAGTGCTTAAAATTTACATTTATTTTTTGCTTGTCTAAATGAGCAATGTATTGCTTAACGCCTTTGGCCAATTTGGGCGGCACCTTAAAGCCTTGCTCTGCTAAGGTAACCGCCGGCTGTACTAATGTTTGCCATTTTAAGGTGCCGTGTTTTTTGTGCGCCAACCACATACCAGCTACACTCCCCGGTACGCCACTGGCGTGAATACCATAAATGGACTTGTTTTTAATTACATTGCCCTTGGCATCTAAATACATATCTCTGTGCGCTGCTTGGGGGGCGGTTTCGCGATAGTCTATAAAATCACTTTTTCCTTCTTTTTGTATAAGCATAAAACCTCCCCCGCCAATATTACCTGCCTCGGGAAGTGTTACCGCCAATACAAATTGCGCAGCTATAGCCGCATCAACAGCATTTCCACCTTGTTCTAAAATAGCTTGCGCGACATCTGCACTGAAAGCGTCAGGCATTGCTACCGCGCTTTTAGCAACTTGCTCTGCCTGCACGCTAAATATACAAAATTGTGCAATCAATACACTCTTAACAATGAGCCTGCTTGGTCGAAAAAATAATCCCATGAAACATCCTTACTTTATTATTTTAAACTCGCTTGGCTCATTTATGCATACCATAGAATGCTAGGTCAATGTTTATACACGTTAATTTTTGTATGCTATAACGGCTTAGCGTATAAAACAGCATTTAAGTCGCCTTGCTCATCGGTATGCACATAATTTTTGACCCACCTAAGCCCAAGCTTTTTCATAATACCAATTGAAGCTTTATTATCGGCCAGTGCCATTGCCGATAGTGTTTTTACCTCTGGCTGCATTTTTAAAGCGCTACATAATGCGCTTGCAGCCTCAGTTGCAAAGCCTTGCCCCCAACTAGATTGTTTAAAGCGCCATCCTATTTCAATATTTGAAAAATCGGGCGTTTGAGTAAAAAAGTGCATAGGCCTAATAAGTACCCACCCTATAAAAGAGCCGTCTTTTTTTAGGGTGATTTTCCACAGCCCCCAACCTTTGTTTGCATTTTTGTAGGCAAGCATTCTGGGGATTCCTATTTCTTTAATTTGCTTTAATGAAGAAGGAGTGCCCCGATTTATATATTTCATTACCGCGGGGTCTTGATCTAGTTCATACAACAAAGGCCAGTCGTGTTCATTCATTAATTCAAAATTTAAGCGTGTTGTTACAGGTGTGTTCATTTTCGTTGTTCTATTATTAGGGTGAATTAATTACTTGTCTCTAAGGAGAGATAGCACATGAACAAATTAGCAGGTTTAGCTTTATTAGGCACTTTAATTACACTTACGGGCTGTGAAGATGCCCAACAAGCACAAGAAGATGCAAAAGATAAAAGCGCACAAATGCAAGAGCAGCTTGGTGATACATGGAACGATGTAAAAGATAAAGCCAACGAGCTTAAAAACGATGAGTCGTTAAATGAGCTACTTGAGCAAAGTAAAGCGATGGGCTTAGACATGTACGACGATGGCAAAGAAATTGCCGTTGATGCATGGATAAAAAGTAAAGAAGCCGCAGGCGAGCTAACTGAAAAAACAAAGCAAAAAGCGCAAGAAATTGCACAAGAAATTGAAGAAGCTCGTGAAGCGCATTCTCAAGAGCAATAAGCTTTAATAGTTTTACTACTTAAAAATTAGTACCTTATAAAAAAGGCTGCAAATATAACTATTTGCAGCCTTTTTAGCTTTATATACAAAAATGTTTTGCACTATAAAATTAAATTGCTTCTTCGTCTTCTTCTGCTGTACGGATACGCACTACACGCTCAACATCAGTGACAAATATTTTACCATCACCAATTTTGCCGGTTTGCGCTGTTTTTACTATTACTTCTATTGCGCGCTCAACGTCTTCATCGGTTAGTACAATATCAAGTTTAACTTTAGGTAAAAAGTCCACCATGTACTCAGCGCCACGGTAAAGTTCTGTGTGCCCTTTTTGACGGCCAAAGCCTTTTACTTCACTTACAGTCATACCTGTAATACCTACATCTGATAAGGCTTCGCGTACATCGTCTAACTTAAAGGGTTTGATGATTGCTTCTATTTTTTTCATGCTCACTACTTATTAAAGCTTTAGTTGCCTCGATTTTAGACAATCATGGGGTTCATAGCAAACAAAGCAATTGAATTCGATGATAAAACAACCAAGCATGGTATAATTGCTTATAAGTCCAATGTGTAAATATTCTCAACTCGCTATAACAATAACAAATGTAGTAGGTGTAAAAAATATGAAAAAATTCCAAACCGGTTTAACTTTATTAGAGCTTATGGTGGCAGTGGCCATAGTGGGTATTATTGCCTCTATAGCGCTTTGGGACAGCAGCGATATGCTTGAAGAAAACCGCGCTGAAAACTTCTTACTTGAACTAAAACGTAATATTAGTTTTGCCCGTTCGCAAGCCGCCAGTACAGATGAAATTGTTGTTGTATGCCCTACCGGTCAAGGTAAAATTAAAAACAGCAAAGACACTTTCAATTGCAACAAAAAGTGGGACGAGAATAAGATTATTGTTGTGTTTATCGATTTAGATAACGACGGGCACTATAATGGTGCTACCGATACATTGCTTAGAGTAATGGAAAAAATTTCAGATAACGACAAATTAACCTTTACAGGCAATGAGCGTCGCTTACGATTTAATACCAGTGGACGAATTACCACTAACCCAGGTGACTTTGTTTTTTGTCCCAATGGTGGTACTGAAAACAATAAAGCCCTTACTTTATCGCAATCTGGTACCGCTTTTTATGCAGGTGACAGCGCACTTAGTTGCGGTTAAAAAATATACAATTTAAGTTGTCATATTTTTATCATTTACTACACTGAGCTAATACATTTTTTTACTCAGGGCTTCAGGGATGAGGTTATCTACCCAAACTCAGGCTGGCTATACGCTTTTAGAATTGATGGCATCTATTGCTATTGTGAGTATTGTTAGCCAAATTTCTCTATCGGTTTTTCCTGACTTTTTAGCGAAAAACCGCGCCGATAACCATGTTAGTTTGCTGCACCGAAACATTAATTATGGCCGCCTTTACGCCATTGAAAATGGCACTTATGTTACTTTGTGTGCTTTAAAAAATAATCAATGCACTAAAGATGAGTGGGATGGACAAATGTCGTTATTTATTGATAACGACAAGTCTACATCATTAGACGCCGACGACTTATTAATAAGCACTTTTGAAAAAATCCATAATGCCGATTCTATGCAGTACCCCCGAAGTGCAATTACCTTTCGGCCCGATGGCTCTTTAAATGGTTTTCAAAATGGAACATTTATATACTGCCCAAATAAAGAAAAAGCCAACCTTGAGGGGCTGGCTTTATCTGTTAGTCAAACAGGGCGTATACGAATTAAATCAACCGACAAATGTCAGCACGACTAGTTAACCAGATTAAGTTAACGTCCCCAACAGTACTCAACGTCTGAGTTACCTTTAGTGCCTTTTGCGCCTTTATAGCCCGTATCAGTGATTGTAATTTGTGTGCAATCACCGTCGCCTTTTACTGCACCTGCAATAGGTTTAGCTGTAATTACAAAGGTATTGTCGTCCTCTTCCACATCAATCGACAGCTCAAAATGGCCGTTTTCTGTGGTGTCTTGTATACCTAGGTCTGAAAATGACTCTGTGTACTCACGATTGTCTACAAAGTATTGCTCTTGTTTGTTTGCGGCATCTAAAAGCGCTGCTGCAGCCTCTGCGCGAGAAGAGCGTTTTACATACTCAGTATAATTAGGCAGTGCTATTGAGGCTAAAATACCTACAATAGCCACGGCTATCATTAACTCTATCAACGTGAATCCGCGTACGTGTTTATTCATTAATATTCCTTAATCATCAATTTCATCATTCTCTTCACGTTTATAAATATAGGTTTGTTGGGTTTTAAAACCAAACCCTACATTATCGTCGTCATTAACTAATTGTACTGTACCATCTACAACCGTTAAGCCTGGGCCCATTATTTCTACTGGCTTCATTGGGTTTTGCGCATTTTCGCCTTTTATCCCCGGCCCAATTAGGTAAAACTGGCTTTCTTCGGTCACTTCAATGGTTGGGTTATCATCACACATGCCATCACCGTTGCCATCTGCACACGATGGGGCTTCACCGAAGTACAATTGTGGTGTGTCAGGTACATCATAACTAGTGGTAAATTTTAGGTCGTCATAGACTTTGGTGCCATAATGTAAATGGAAAGCATATAACGAGCCGCCTCCACCACTTAACGAACATTGGTTCTCTGTGGAAGTTTCAGATGAAGGTGTAAAGCTTGTATAATAAGCGACACCGCCAACCACGGTTGCAGCGGCTAAAGATTTTTCGCCGGTGCCTAACTCATAACGCCATCCTTTGAATTTAGCTAAATCAACTTCTAAATCAACAAACTCATCTACATCGTCTAATGCATTACCAAACGGGTCGCTGTTCATTAGCATTAGATCTACCGGTTTAATCGCTGCTGGTGCAGTCGTGAATGACTGAGTTACTGTGTTTTCGTCTCTTATCATAAACAGTTGATCGTCTTCATTGGTCCCGGTGGGTTTTGAGCGGTTACCGCTACCAATCACAATCGCGTCATAAGGTGTATCTAAACGTGTAATAACTGTTTCGCCATTAACGGTTGTTTCACTTACCTTGCTATATAGTGTGCGCGCCACCATTGGTTGATAAAAAAAGCGACGGTCTTGGCTTGCTAAACTGCTACCTAGTTCTGCAAGTTTAAAATGCGTAAAATTACTGGTGCTAGTGCCTGGCATGTCAATACGCCAAATATCACCCCCGGTATCGGCAGCATAAATTCTGTCAATGTAACCATCGTAATCTGAATCAAGCGTAGATAGATTTGCTGCAATCGAGTGCTTACCTTTAAATCCGTTTTCGCTTGGTGTTAAAGCCCACACTTTTTTGCCTGTTTCAGCTTCTACAATATAAATACCGCGGCCTACAGAATCTTCACTTCTTACCACGGCGTCTTTATTCGTGTCATACCCTGCACCAAAAATGAGTAATGGTTTATCACCAAATGCTTTTATGTAGGCTATTTGGGGCTTTGACCACGTTTGAGCAAGCTCTTTAAAATCGCCTTTACCACCCTCTATAGGGTTATCCCATAGTTTTTTAGGCTGATCGGGGTTAGTGATATCAAAGGCATAATAGTTTTTCCCGCCACGGCGCATGCCTGCAAACGCCCACACGTCATCACCATCGCTCGCATCAACAATACCATCATTGATGCCATCATCATTTAAGCTTTTATCACTAAAGTAAACACTGATTGGGCCGTCCATACCATAGAGTTTACCGGTGTTTTCATTGCGTAAAGGCTGAATAATATCGTAAAGATCGGAGGGAATGAATGCCCAACTTTCGGTTACTTGATTATTAGTATCATCGTCTTTAAACATATGTAAAAAGCCGGCATTAGTACCAATCAATATCCGTATGTCGTTATTACCATAGTCGATTGCTACGGGCTTAGAGTGTAAAGGGTCACCAAAAATATCACTGCGTTGATCGGTGTTAGAGCCATCGTTATCTTCATCATCAACATCTATTCCCATTGCCCATTTTATATCAGAACTGGCTAGGCTAATCGGGTTGTTAGTTACTAAGTCTAAAATGTCGCTCACAATACTGGTTGTAAACTCAACTATATCGCCTTGTTTATCGGTATAGAGGTTACGTCTGCCCTCAGCGGGTGAGCCTGTTAATGAAGACAAGTGATAATTTACTCCCCCTTGTGCTACTAAGTTACCATCAGCAGACTGGCCATCTGGCAACCAAAATGTTTTAGCATCAGTATCGATTAAACCATCAGAGTCAAGCGCGGTGTTGCCAACTGAGTCGACTATTTCACTGCCTGATACTTTTAATTTTTTTAAGTTACCGCCCCAGCGTGTGTTTGTTTCTGGATAAAACATGGCAAAGTAAATGGCATCACGGCTACGTGTTTGGTCTACGTTGTTACTTGCTACCGAAGGCGATGAAAAGCTATCGTTAACTTCACGAATGCGAGAAATTGCACTATTTAATGAGTTAGAGAGCTCGTCAGGTGTACTCGCTGGTAAGTTTTCACCGCCACCTAATAAGGCCGCACGCCTTAATAACTCTTGACCTTCGTCACTCATGCCTGACCCAAAACCTATGGTGTATAAGCGGCCTGTTTCGTGAATATCAGCAGTAGCAGGGTATAAATCAACAGTAACATCACTTGTACCATGAATAATTTTGGCCATTTGGTGTAAATAATTACTGTAATAACTATCGGTGTCCCAGTTTAATGGCTCTCCAAAGTACTTTTCGTGTTCATCACTAATATCACTATCGCTGCCGTTATCATTAGATGGATCACCATCGGTCATGTAAATGATGTTGATTGAATTATCACAACGAGCCGCTTCAGCTTCACTGTCTGCAAATGGCGATATATAAGTATAACTTGTTTGGGTATCTATATAGGTTTTACATTTTATTTTTGGGTTCCACCAGGGCCCAGTATTGTAACAATATTCTTTCTCTTCTTGAGTTGTTACCGTTTCTTCTACGCTTGTGTCTCGCTCAAAAGTAGAGGCATCTAGACCATACCCCACACCTTTACCAGTAATGTACAAATAAGCTTCCCATAAGGTTTCGGTTAAAGGGGTGCCACCATTGGCTGGGAGGGCTGCGATGGAGCTGCGCACTATAGACGAGTCACTACCAACACCATTTACAACATAGCCGCCTTCAGAATCACTTTTAAATCGCATCAAACCAAAATCGATAGTGTCTTCGTTATCTGATACTACTTTTGTCATGGCATATTGTGCTGCCGCAAGTCGACTATCCACACATAAGTAGTAACCTGTTTGATTGCTATAACCACAGCTATTACCATTAGTAGATGAAAAAGCCATACTTCCTGATGTATCAAAAATTAACAGTACTCGCGGTTTTTCTTCCACATCCACATCGTGGTTTACATACAACTCTATATCTTCGGCAGCAACATAGCTGCTTAAAGTGATGCCAATTAAAGAGGCGAGAACTTTATTCGGTTTCATCTTTAAATCCCCTTACTTATACTGGCCATTTCTTGAGCAACACCGGTTACAATTGTAAGTTCGTGTTTTGCTTTAGAGCCATATTTTATAGTGGTAGAAACTTGCAGCATGTTGCACGATATACCCGCAGTAAAATTAAATCGGCGTGGGCATTCTAAATCAAGCGCTCCCTGATTTAGGTTTACCATTTTGCTTTGCATGTCGCCGTGCGTAGCGATGACCATTCCCTCATCGTCTGCGCCTGCATGAGTTGAGACTTCATCTGGCGTTAAAAAAAACTGATTAGCAGCGCCTTTGCTTGCTTCATCAGAAATCATGCGCTGTACCTCACCAATAAGCTCATTTTCAGCCACTTCACGCTCTTGGGCTGCATTGGTAATTTTTATGTCGACGCTACTACTGCTCATTAATGTAACGGCAATACCCGTTACTGCAATAACCATAATGAGGGCTGTAATAAGCACTACACCTTGTTGTTTATTTGCGTGTTTACTTAGATACGCCATAAATTTGCTCCCACGTTATTTAAACGAATGGTGGTGGTAAATACTGTTCTTCTGTAAGAGTCATTAAAAGTAAGCTCTCGAGCGTCTTCATCTTCACCTAAAGTATATGTTTGATTTTTTATTTTAAGTCCCGGATCTGGCTGCAATGCTCTTACTAATAAAAAAACTTGCACTGTTAGAATGCTTTTGCGGTTTTCCCAATCAGTGTGCTGCATGTCATTAATACTTCGGTAAGAGTCTACACGGCTATCACTATCTGTATCTAAACCAAACACAAAGCGCATATTTTCAACGCCCTCCATAATGGTTTCGGCTTTCATGTTGGCGCCATTTAAGCGTTTTCGCATTAATGCTGGTACTGTAAGGCTTTTATTATTTACCGTATAAGTTTGCTCTGCGAGGTAATAAACATGATGGCTATAGGGCCACACCGTGGCATTTACGTTTAAACTACCAGCAGCTACAACGCCTCGGGTAAATTCTGCGCTTTCTTGCTCAGCTATAAAATAGTTCTCACCCGCCTGTGTTTCATTCGTTGCACCATCAACAGTAAGCTGCTCGCCTTGTAAAAACTTAATTTGTAAAATATCAGTCCCTGCAATTGGCTTAGTTATACAGTTAAGCTCGCTTGTTGAACTGGCTTCTTTTGCATAAATAGTTCTGAAATTACTAGAAGATGTTAAATCTGGAAAGCTGCCGTTATTAAGCCCCTCAAAGCAATCTCCACCAGGGGTAGCAAGCGTTTGTGTGTTTGCTGCCGTGAACGAATCATCATAATAAGTTCCCCAAAAGCCTACCTGCTCAATATCGCGCTGCATAATATTAATTGCTAAGCGACCAGACTCTTGCAATTCACCTATGGTCATTGTGTCTTTTGTGGTTACCTTCATACCAATATAGGTAAACATCACCCCACCTAAAATAAGCCCACCAATAAATAATGAAATCATCATTTCTATTAGTGTAAAACCTTTTTCTCTCATGTTAGCTCCTTAGGTATATATAGCTATTTAATGCAACCAAGCGGCGTTTTTTGTCATCAGTACCACATTTAAGCGCTTTGGTTTCATCATTAGCATTAAACTCTTGACGACCTTGCCAAGACACTATGACCTCAATATTAAAGCCACGCCCCCCCGTGCCTGCTGCAGCCGTAGGGTTTATACACACTGTGGCATCATCAAGTGTGCCAGTATTTTCGCGTGCACGAATGGCGCGTTTCCATTGTTGTAAATCGAGGGCTGCAACTTGCGCTGCAGTGCACGACCCGCTAAAGCACGCAGTAGAGGTAGATGTTGAGGTTTTGCTCGTGAATGTTTGCGTATATAAAGCAACGAGCTGTGCGGTATCATTTGCTCTAATGCGTTGAATAATGTCATTTCCTAACGCGACTGCTGCTGCGCGCTGCATAGAGTCAAAGCTTGCCTGCTTAGCTTTTGCCTGCAGTGCAACAGCGCCTAATAAGCCAAAGCTTAAAATAATAAACGCAATCAGCACTTCAATTAGGGTAAAGCCTTTTTGAGGTTTTTTGTGAGATGAATGCA
This sequence comes from Pseudoalteromonas sp. S3785, assembly GCF_005887365.1. Lineage (NCBI taxonomy): Bacteria > Pseudomonadati > Pseudomonadota > Gammaproteobacteria > Alteromonadales > Pseudoalteromonadaceae > Pseudoalteromonas > Pseudoalteromonas sp. S3785. The sequence continues at coordinate 26,034 of NZ_PNCT01000025.1, forward strand.
TAGTAAAAACCAAATCAATTTTATCTGATCATAAGTTTATGCATTGAAAATGTAGATGCAATATATACTAGGATAAACGGTTAAATTTGTTGATAAACGGTAAACAAAACTACTGTAATATACTTTTTACTGTTTTTAGCTCTCGCCTACTCACGTTTAATTGCTCCTTACACCCAGCGAGTTCTACACTATGTACACCTGAATTTAGGGTGTGTAAGGCAACAAGCCTTTGCTTATTTATCAGTGTATTTCTGTGAATACGCAATAATTGCGTTGGGAAGCGCTGCTCAAGTTGCTTTAAGCTTTGCTCAATTAGCGCCTCGCCCCCTTCAAATACCATATTGGTGTATTTTTCTTGAGCATTAAAATAATATACGAGATCAAGTTCAATACTTTTAATCGTACCGCCAAGCTGATAACTAATTTTTGTAGACTGCTGCGTTTGCATATGTGCTTTATTTAAACGCCCTACCTGTGCTAATACTTTATCTAATGCTTGCTCAGTGACTGGTTTTACTAAGTAGCCTGCTGCACTGAGCTGTAATGCATCAAGTGCATGCTCCGGATAGGCTGTCACAAATACTATCGCTGGTGGCACACTTAAAGTATTGAGCTGCTGTGCCACTTCTAAACCATTGATCCCGGGCATATCTATATCTAAAAACACCAAATCGGGTTGAACCTGCTTGATAAGGGCAAGCCCCTGTGCGCCATTATCCCCTTCACCCTGTACTAAAATATGCTCATTGTGCTGCAGTAAACGTTTTATTCTAGCGCGAGCAAGTGGCTCATCATCAATAATTACAACATTCATTAGGTATTCTCAAACTGTTTAGGGATCACCACTTTTACTCTAAACACATTTTCTTTGTGCGTGACTGAAAGCTGTGCTTTTTCTTTGTAATATATAAACAATCGCTGGCGAATATTTTCAAGCGCCATACCGTTATTTGGTCTTGTTAACGCCTCAGTATGAGTAATCGGATTGGAAACAATCAATGTTAAGTATCCCGTTGTTACATGCAGTTCTACATTAATAACAGCCCCTGTTTCACTGGGCTCTACCCCGTGGCACACCGCATTTTCTATTAACGGCTGAAGGGTTAAGCACGGAATACTAATATCGGGCAAGTCAGCAGGCAGTTGCCAGTTAACCTCTAAGCGGCTGCCAAAGCGCCATGTTTCCAGCGCAACATATTGTTTTGATAAGGTCAGCTCATCCTCGAGAGAAACGCGTTGCCCTGAACGCATAGCTGCTTGCGATAACGCTGCAAGCGCAAGAATTGCTTGCTCTGCAGCATCGGCATCGTGGTGTGTTAGCTCAGCGGCGGTATTCAAGCTATTGTACAAAAAATGTGGGCGTATTCGGGCTTGTAAAGCGTCAAGCTCTGCGCGCGAAAGCGCTTTTGTTTGCTGCTCTTTTTCAAAATAAATCAGTAAAAACTGTACAAATAAAGCCGTAATCAAAAAAACAATTAAGCAGTTTCGTAGTACAAAATAAATACTCGTTTCATTATTTGCAATATCTAAAAAGTAGCGGGCACACAGCGCACTGAATAAAGCGGTACTGACTAAAAAGGAAATAAAAAAAGCAAAAAGTTGAGTGGTTTGCGGCTTTTTTTGTAAAACACGCTGAAAAGAGTATAAAGCAGAAATGCTGACCAACACGGTCATATGAGAAAATAAACTAATTACGCCAAGGCTTTGCCAGCTATCCCCCTCAACAAAAGGAGAAAATGCTAAGATGGTAGCAACAACTTGGGTAACAATAAGCGTGGCAAGTACCCCTCGCTCATTAAAAAGAGCCGAAAAAAGCAATGTTTCACCTTGCGGCAACTTGCTCATAACGGCTCTCCTTGTAATCTAAATAATTAATTTATATAGATTAACGCAGCTCAACAGGAACGGCAAATACGATATTCTCTTCTTCACCTGGGTTTTCAACTACCTGCGTACCGCCAAGCTCTTTTAAGCGCGCAATAACTTGTTGAACAAGCACTTCTGGCGCAGAAGCCCCCGCAGTTACTCCCACAGCGCTCGTGTTAGCAAACCACTGTGCTTCAACATTTGTTGCATCATCGATTAAATAAGCGGTTGTGCCCATTTTATCTGCAAGTTCACGTAAACGATTAGAGTTAGAGCTGTTTTTTGCTCCCACAACTAAAAGCACATCAACTTTATCTGCTAAATCACGCACCGCATCTTGTCGGTTTTGTGTGGCATAGCAAATGTCATCTTTACGCGGGCCATCAATTGCTGGGAATTTTTCGCGCAGCGCATCAATTACATCTGCAGTGTCATCTACTGAGAGCGTTGTTTGGCTGCAATAAAATAGGTTATCAGCATTCTTAACGTTAAGTTTGGCAACATCTTCTGCGGTCTCTACAAGGTAAATACCACCGTCGTTGTTGTCATACTGTCCCATAGTCCCCTCAACCTCTGGATGACCATGGTGACCAATTAAAATACATTCAATACCTTTGCGGCTCGCACGTGTTACTTCCATATGCACTTTAGTAACTAATGGGCATGTTGCATCAAATACTTTTAAATCTCGGCGTTTAGCTTCTGAGCGAACCGCTTGCGATACACCGTGGGCGCTAAAAATAACAATGCTGTCATCAGGTACTTGGTCTAGCTCTTCAACAAATACGGCACCACGGTTTTTTAAACCATCTACTACGTAGCGGTTATGCACTACCTCGTGGCGTACGTAAATTGGCTTTTCAAAAATATCTAAAGCGCGCTCTACTATGCTAATTGCACGATCTACCCCTGCACAAAAGCCTCGCGGATTCGCTAATAAAATATCCATTAGCCTTGCACCTCAATAATATCTACTTCAAACGTTAAGCGTTGGCCCGCTAACGGGTGATTAAAATCGATAGTAACCGACTCACCTTGTACTTCGCGTACCAGTCCTGGCAGCTCAGTACCATCTGGCTGAGTAAAGGCAATAATTGCGCCGACTTTAGCTGGCGTTTCTGCACCAAATTTACTGCGTTCTACATAGTAAATATTATCTGGATTAGGTTGGCCAAATGCATCTTCTGGTTCTAGCTCAAACGTTTTGCTTTCGCCTGCGCTTAAACCGAGCAAACACTTTTCAAAATTAGCCGTTAAGCTGCCATCACCCATCGTTAACTTGGCTGGTTTATTATGCACCTTTGTTGAGTCTGCGGCAGAGCCATCTTCTAGTTTAATAGAAAAGTGAAAAATAACCTCTGAGTTTTCACCAATTACAGCTTGGCTCATGCTTTATGCTCCTTCGGACTTTCGCCTGTAAAGGCATCAAATAATAATAATGCGGCACCAATACAAATTGCACAGTCGGCAATATTAAATACTGGAAAATGCGAGTTTTTATAAAACACATGTATAAAGTCAATTACATAACCATAAGCAACGCGGTCATACAAATTACCAATAGCGCCAGCAAGTACTAACGCATAAGCACTACATAATATTTTATTTGTCGCTGGTAAGCGCTTCAACCACCATACTAATAGCGCGCTAATAGCAATGGCAATAAAACTTAAAAACCAACGTTGCCAGCCACCAGCTTCACTTAAAAAACTGTAGGCCGCTCCATAGTTATGTACGTAGGTAATACTAAAAACAGGCAGTAAATTAATCGACTCTTGATAAGCCATGGTATTTACAACAAGTGTTTTAGTGGCAAAGTCTATTACAAGCAGTAATAGACTTAACCAAAGCCACACTAAACCACTTTTTTGGGCTAGTTTGCTCACTGAGTAAAACTCCTAAGCGAATTGACGCTTTTCACCTTCGCCGTCAACATTGCTTACACAACGACCACAAATTTCAGGATGTGCAGGCTCTGAGCCTACATCGTCGCTGTAATGCCAACAACGCTCACATTTAGTTGCATCTGTGGCTGCTACGCTAATGTATAAACCTTCAATTTCGGTTGTTTGTGTATCACTTGGCTGGCTATCTACTGCAGATACAGTAACCGCAGAGGTTAGTAATACAAAACGTAGCTCATCACCTAATGCAGCTAACTTATCAGCCAATGATTTTTCGGCATATAAGTTAACACTTGCTTGCAGCGTTGCGCCAATCACTTCTTCTTTACGGGCTGCTTCTAGTACGCGGTTTACTTCGTCACGTACATTTAGAATCGCTTGCCAGTCATCGTTGCTAAATTGGCTGTTTGTCGGTGCATGTAAACCGTCGTACCATACCGATGTAAATACGTAATCGCTACGCTCGCCCGGTAATGCTTCCCAAATTTCTTGCGCTGTAAAGCTCATAATTGGTGCCATCCAGCGCGTCATTGCTTCTGCAATGTGGTAAAGCGCAGTTTGACAAGAACGACGTGCGTGACTGTCGCTTTTTGCTGTGTACTGGCGGTCTTTAATTACATCTAAGTAGAATGAACCCAACTCACCTGTACAGAAGTTCATTAGCTTTTGCGTTACTAATAGCATTTGGTAGCTATCGTAGGCTGCTAAAATTTCTTCTTGTAATTGGGCTGCACGGCCAACAATCCACTTATCAAGCTCAACCATGTCATCAACAGCAACTTGGTCTGTTTTAGGATCAAAACCACTTAAGTTAGCTAATAAGTAACGGCTTGTGTTACGAATACGACGGTAGCGATCGGCAGAGCGTTTAAATATTTCATCCGATACGGTCATTTCTGCCGTGTAATCGGTTGAAGCAACCCATAAACGTAAAATGTCAGCGCCAAGTTTGTTCATCACATTTTGTGGTGAAATAACGTTACCTAATGATTTTGACATTTTGCGGCCGTTTTCATCTACGGTAAAGCCATGCGTTAGTACTTGCTTGTAAGGAGCGTGACCGTTAATAGCAACTGAGGTCATCATTGATGACATAAACCAACCACGGTGCTGATCAGAGCCTTCTAGGTATAAATCAGCTGGGCCAACTAACTCTTCACGTGCATCAACAACACAGGCATGTGTTACGCCCGAATCAAACCATACATCTAACGTATCTTGTACTTTCATGTATTGCTTGGCATCGTCTTCGCCTAACAAGGTGGCAGGCTCTAGGTCATACCACGCTTGAATGCCTGACTTTTCTACTAGTTCTGCAGCTTGTTCTATCAGTTCTTGCGTATTTGGGTGTAAAGCACCGGTGTTTTTATCAACAAATAAAGCAATTGGCACACCCCAAGTACGTTGACGAGAAATACACCAATCTGGGCGACCTTCAACCATGTTTGCAATGCGGCTTTCGCCCCACTCTGGCAACCATTGAGTGTTTTTAATTTCGCTTAACGAGTCTTGGCGTAAGTTAGCCTGATCCATGCTTACAAACCACTGCGGTGTAGCACGGAAAATAATAGGTGTTTTGTGGCGCCAGCAATGCGGGTAGCTATGCGTAAGCGCATGATGGTGCATTAAGGCACCACGCTCTGTTAATACATCAATTACACTGGCGTTTGCTTTAAATACGTGCTGACCTGCAAATAATTCTGTATCAGGTAGGTAAACACCATTAGCGCCTACAGGATTTGCTACTTCAAGATTGTAATTTAAGCCTGCCGCGAAATCTTCTTGGCCATGACCTGGCGCAGTATGAACCACACCCGTACCTGATTCAGTAGTAACGTGATCTGCTACAATGACCGGTACATCAAAATCGTAAAATGGGTGAGCAACCTGTAAATTCTCTAGTGCTGCACCTTTAACATAACCTAGTACGTGGAAATGATTAAACCCGTAACGGTCCATTGCATCTTTAACAAGCTCTGAGCCTAAAATTAAGCGTTGCTGTGAGCCTTCATCATCGACTTGTACTAAGGCGTACTCTAAATCTGCATGCACAGCTACGGCACGGTTAGCGGGTAAGGTCCACGGTGTTGTAGTCCAAATAACAGTACCAACACTGCCTTGACCTTTATGGCCATCGGCTAAATCAAAGGCATTAACAACCGCATCTTGATCGGCAAATGTAAAGCGCACATCGATTGCTGGTGATTGCTTATCTTGGTACTCAACTTCTGCCTCTGCAAGTGCAGAGCCACAGTCTGTACACCAATGCACAGGCTTTGCACCTTTATGAAGGTGGCCATTTTTAATAATACGGCCAAGCACGCGAATGGCGTTTGCTTCAAAGTCATAGTTCATTGTTAGGTAAGGTTTGTCCCAATCGCCAAACACACCTAAGCGTTTAAAGTCTACTTTTTGACCTTCAACTTGCTTTTTAGCGTAAGCACGGCATTTTTCACGAAACTCGCTCGCAGTTACTTTAACACCAGGCTTGCCTACTTTTTTCTCAACCATTAACTCAATCGGCAAGCCATGACAATCCCAACCAGGCACGTAAGGGGCATCAAAGTCAGATAAAGTTTTAGACTTTACAATAATGTCTTTTAAAATTTTATTTACTGAGTGGCCTAAATGGATATCGCCGTTTGCATACGGAGGACCGTCATGCAAAATAAAGGTTTTTTTACCTTTTTTAGCGCTGCGAATTTGACCGTACAGGTCGTCTTCATACCATGCTTTAAGCATTTTTGGTTCACGTTGTGCCAAATTGCCACGCATTGGAAACTGTGTTTCCGGTAAATTCAAAGTATGTTTGTAGTCGCTCATTAATCCTACTTTCCGTATCTATCGGCTACCTAATTTAAACCAAAACACTGTTTTGCGGCGGCAACATCGGTTGCTATTTGTGCCGTTAACTGTGTTAATGTCTCGAATTTTTTCTCATCGCGAAGTTTTTCAATTAACTCCACGTGCATAAACTGTCCATATATATCGTGTGCAAAGTCAAAAAGGTGAACTTCTAACAAAGCACGCGTTCCATTAAAAGTGGGCTTATTACCAATATTGGCTACCCCATAAACCTGCTTACCGGCAATATTAGCTTTTACAGCAAACACCCCATTTACAGGACAAACTTGGCGTTTAAGCGCTATATTTGCAGTTCGAAAACCAAGCTCTCGCCCTCTTTTCCAACCATGTATTACACGCCCTGAAATAGCATAGTTATGCCCTAGCATTAACTTAGCATTTTCTAAGTCGCCTGCGGCTAATGCTTCACGTATTAGTGTGCTGCTTACTCTAGCATTTAATTGGCGAAAACTCGCGGTGCTTTTTACATCCATGCCCGCTTGTTTGCCCATACTGCGCAGTAAATTAAAATCCCCTTGGCGCTGTTTACCAAATTTAAAATCATCGCCTACTGTTAATGCTTTTACACCTAGCTTTTTAATTAAAATATCGCTAACAAATTGCTCAGCGTGCATATTGGCAAATTGTTGATTAAAGCTAATACAAATAACGCGCTCAATACCTAAGTTACTAAGCAGCTTAAGTTTATCGCGTAACCGAGTAAGTCGAGCAGGTGCATTATTTTTGGCGAAAAACTCTTGCGGCTGTGGCTCAAATAACATCACCGTACTGGGTAAGTTATGTGCTTTGGCATCCGCTAACAGCCCTTTTAACACTTCACCATGGCCTAAATGCACACCGTCAAAATTACCAATAGTCAATACGCAACCATAATGTTGCGCTCGAATATTGTGTATACCTCTAATTAACTCCATGCCACCTAATGCCTTTTTCAGCGAGTATTATTAACGAGTTTAAAATTGTTCAAAACCACAGGGCTGCCGATTATAATCTTTTTTTTAGTTTGATTCAGTAGTTGCTACACTTTTTATCGTATTTAGTCTTACGCCAAGTAAAAACAGCACTGCAAAGTAACTTATTGCAGCAACCACCAACAGTACAATTAACAACATTATTTGCTCATGAAAGTGCCATGTAGCCCAATAATAACGGCTACTGACATACCAAGTTAGCGCGCCCATGGCTAAGCTTGCCACTATACATTTTATGGTAAAGCGTAGGCTCATAGCAGAAAACTGATACACGTTTTCTTTTTTAAGTTGCCTGTAAAGTAAAAAGGCATTGCAGCTGGCCGACATAGACGTTGCTAAAGCAAGCCCCAAATACCCAATAAATGGGGCTAACATTATATTGAATACCATATTAAGTACCAACGTAATAATTCCAATGCGCACAGGCGTTTTAGTATCCTGGCGCGAGTAAAAACCCGGCGCTAAGACTTTAATAAGCATAAAGCTAACTAACCCTACCGAGTAGGCGACCACCCCTAAACTTACCGCTTTGACATGATCAACATCCGCCTCCTTAAATGCGCCATGATCAAACAGCACAGTAATAATAAGCGGGCTTATAATCATTAACCCGACCATAGCGGGTATGCCTAAAAAGATGACAAAACGCACTCCCCAATCCAGCGTATGCTGAAAATCGCTGCGTTTTTTACTGCTATGTAATTTAGAAAGTGCAGGTAAAATAACAGTGGCAATACCAATACCAAATAAACCAAGTGGAAACTCAATTAATCTATCCGAGTAATAAAGCCATGCGATAGACCCCGTCATTAATAACGAGGCAATCATAGTATCGAGCAGAAGATTAATTTGGCTTATCGACACACCAAATAAGGCCGGCAACATAAGCTTACGCACTTTTTTAACGTTTTCATCTTGCCAAGCCCAGCGCGGGCGCGCCAACATTTTTGCGCGGTATAAAAATGGTAACTGAAACAACAATTGCACCACCCCACCCACAAATACACCAACGGCTAACGCATATGCCCCAACGCTAAATTTGTCGTGCAATAAAATAGCGCAGGTAATAATAGAAACATTAAGTAATACGGGCGTAAAAGCAGCCACTGCAAAGCGATTATATACATTCATTACTGCACCGCTAAGTGCCACTAAACTTACAAATAGCAAATACGGAAAGGTTAATTTTAGTAATGAGCTTGCCAGCACAAATTTTTCTGCATTGGGTCCTCCTTGCCACCAATCAATAAACCAGCCGGTTCCAAACAACGCGGCAATAACAGGTGAGGCAACAACGCCAAAAATAGTTACGCACAGTAAAATAGTGCCCAGCGTACCAGCCGCTTGTGCTACAAATAACTTAACTTTATCATCACCATGGTGTTCTTTAATTTCGCTAAGTACAGGCACAAAAGCCTGAGCAAAAGCCCCCTCTGCAAATAGACGTCGTAAAAAATTGGGAATACGGTTAGCAAATAAAAAAACATCGGCAGCAGCACTTGCACCTAATAAGTTTGCAACAACGGCATCTCGTACTAACCCTAAAATACGCGATATCATTGTCATAGCACTTACAATCATACCGGAGCGAAATAATCCTTTTGACACCTTAAACCTACTTAAAAACCTTTAATTGAGGCAATTATGCCACAGTCTTTTTTATAAATCGCTTTAAAGCACTAGGCTGGGCGTCTGTGCTTTGTTACAATAGCGATATTAACTGCTGAAGCGGCAAATTGATGTTCGTTATAAGGAGCAGTTTTTCTTGAATTGTTAAATTTACATTGACATTCATGATAAAAACAGGCATATTCCACGGCCTTTAATTTAAGCTTTATTTAAGATTGTTAGGAGCAAACCTTGGCTAACATCAAGTCTGCAAAAAAACGCGCTATCACTAGCGAAAAAAACCGTCAGCACAACGCAAGCCGTCGTTCAATGATGCGTACTTACTTCAAAAAAGTAACCGCTGCTATTGAAGCTGGCGATAAAGAAGCTGCACAGCAAGCTTTCTCTGTTGCTACACCTATCCTAGACCGTTACGCAACTAAGGGTCTAATTCATAAAAACAAAGCAGCTCGTCATAAGAGCCGTTTAGCAGCTAAAATTAAAGCGCTATAATTTGTTTTATGATTAAAAAACCGGCTTAGGCCGGTTTTTTTATGTCTACAGTTTAGTACTTAAAAAATGACTAAACGCTTTCTAGATCGGGATAAAACTTTTTCAACATGGCTGCTATTTTTTTAGGTGTAAATGGCTTTACTACAAACCCTTTAGCACCTTTATCAATGGCTTCCTTCACGTTTTCTACTGCTGAATGGGCCGACACCATCACCACATTAGTCTCAGGGTTAATATTATTAATTTGCGCGATTAACTCTTTACCATCACCATCAGGCAGTTCTATATCTAAAAAAATCATATTGTAATTAGCAGCCTGGCATTCGCTAATACACTGTTTAGCCGTTGAAGCCTCTTTAACGTTTTCTATTCCTAAGTGCATGAGCGTTTGGCTCAAAAAACTACGCACTGTGCTAACATCATCCACTATTAAAATTGATAGCTGCGTATCCATGTATCTTCCTCGTAGGCTAAAAGCATTGTATAAGTTATTATATAACTAGATATTTAATCATTTTATTATAGAGACCTAAGCTCAAAAGGCCAGATTTGCTTTATGTCAAACAATACAAAAAAACAATCATTGCTTGGTAAAACACCACAAAAAAGAAACCCCCCTGTAAAAAAGCCTCGCAATAGGCCGCAAACAGCACCGCAATCTTCAGCTAACCCAATAGCTCCCCCAGCAGAGCAGCCAATAAAGTCTAAAAAAGGGTTACTTATTGCGTTGGCTATCATTTTTGCTATAGCTATTATTTTTCCAAAACCAACTTTGCTCACCTATAAAAAATTAGGATTAGTAAGCGAAAGTATTTATTGGCCTGGCGTTTTTGGTTATGGCCGTACACTGCTTGACTCAAACTTGCACCCGCAACTAGACGAGAAGCGCAATGCCCTTTATTTATGCGCAGATATGAAGGTGCCGCAAAGCTGTCAAAAGTACCAACTAATAAAAAATAATGGCTTTTTTGCTGCATTGACTAGCTACATTTAGCATTAAAAAAACTAATCTGAAAATTTAAAATTACTTGGTTGAAAGGTGTGCAAAAGATCACCATAATGGCGCTCCTTTTTTCAACAACTGAACTATTGAAACGACCATGCTAAACGAGCTAGATTGGCTTTTAAACACTGTATTACTTGCACTAGGACTAGGTGCATTCTTTATTAATAATATAACAATACTGCGCGTTGCAGCCATTAGTGCGTGTGGACTGTTATTTTTGACTTTTAGCTTGGATTTGATGTCGTCGAGTGTTATTTCGAATATGAGTTTAGTGTTGATCAATACGTTTTATTTGTTCAAAGTGTATACGTTTGGGCAGTTTAATGTAACGCAAAATTAACATTTCCCCTTAGAATATTTTATAGCCCAGCCTTGCTGGGCTTTTTTATTTAAAAAATTAAAAGGCTTGGGGAACAGATTGAACTAAGATAATATTTACCGCGTATTAATCCTCATTTAGGTCTTACTATGTCTTTATCTGATTTTGATTTATTTTTATCTTCTATGGAAGATGTAACACCTATAAACCACGATACTGTAACTCCTCTTGCAAGTAATCCCAGTGTCACCCTTGCACAACAAGAGAAACGCAAAGCTGCTGAACTTAGCCTCGCGAACGATGAAAATTACTTACAAACTGAGCATGTAGAACTATTAGACCCACATGCATTATTAAGCTTTAAAAAAGACGGTGTACAAAGCGCTGTTTTTAAAAACTTACGCTTAGCAAAGTACCAAGTTGATGCCACATTAGACTTACATGGCCAGCTACTTAAAAATGCCCGTACAACATTATTTAACTTTATTACTGATTGCCATCAACGAAACATTCGTGTTGTATTAGTGCGCCATGGTATTGGCATAAAAAATAAAGCGAAGCCCGGTATACTTAAAAGCTATGTTAATAAGTGGCTACAGACGCTACCCGCAGTTTTAGCTTATCATACCGCCCTCAAACATCACGGTGGCAGTGGTGCAACCTACGTATTACTTAAAAAAAGTGATGAGAAAAAACACGAAAACCGAGAGATCCATGCTAAGCGCTATTAACTAGCTTGTTGCTAGATAATTAAAGCAAGCTAAAGCAATTGTAAGGTTATATGAAAGGAGGGATACTCTTGAACATTCAGGCTTAGCCATGAATGAATAAAAAGAGTTCCCTTTTTAGAGCATACTGAAGAGTGTAACTACTCACTTTGCGTTGACTGTGCGTTACCACTTTGAGGTAATTGATCGGCACTCGCTTGGTTTAACCAAGCAGAAACGCCCAACACAATAATAGAAACCACCACTAAACTTAGTTTTACTCCGCCTTGACTTGATTTCATACGTCACTCTTATTATTTTTATTTTGGTGTTTAAATTCTACATTAATTAAAATTACAAATGTTAACAAGGTGTTTTCTAAACCAATTTGTTATCTATTAATAACCTTTTGTTCTATTAACTCGATTGTTTAACTCAAGCCCCCTATTTAAGCGATCAACATTCTCTGCTATTTGTACTGCCACACTATTTAAATCTGATATTGCTGCACAATGCGGGGTAATAGTCACTTTAGTGTGCTGCCAAAATGGGTGTGAACTCGGTAACGGCTCCTCAGTGAACACGTCTAGGGTTGCTGATCTTAGATTATCTGAATCTAAAGCTGATAATAAATCCGACTCAATAATATGCTGCCCTCTTGCTACATTTATTACGCAGGCGTGTTTGGGAAGCTTTGCTAATAATTGTGTATTTATGATGCCTTTCGTCTCGTCAGTTAGTGGCAATAAACACACTAAAAAATCTATTTGAGGTAACATTTCATCAAGCCCTGTTCCAGTGTATAGCTTAACATGCTGACTTTCTTTAGCCGTTTTTGACCATGCGCTTAGCGTAAAGCCATTAATAAGTAGCTTATCTGCGCATGCTTTTGCGAGTTCACCAAACCCCAAAATACCGACATGCTTATATTTGTAACCACGTTTGGGTTTCCAGTTACCTTGCGATTGCTTAACAAAGTACTCTTGTAAGCGTAGCTTTTGAGCTAACACATGAGTTAGTACATACTCTGCCATATCATCAGCTAGTTGTTTATCTACAATACGCACCACATCTATATGCTCATGCAATAGCGACAGGTTAATACTATCCACACCGGCACCAAATGAAGAAACGGCTCTTAAATTTGGCAATTGTTGCCACAAGTCATTTGGGGCATTCCAGGCGAGTACAAACTCTACATTACTGGGGTTTTTACATGATGGCCATTCCTCAATGGTCTCATTTGGTAGCAACTCAGTTAGCCTTGCGATTAACTTTGTATTATCACGCCCTGTAATGGCAACTAAAACTGACATGTAAACTCCTAATAAGCTTAAATAATTTTATGTTTTTCACTGAGTAAATGTACTCTTGGTTATTTACTCTTTAAAAAGTCACACTACTGCAAAGTAAATGTCACACCCTTTTTTTACTCTAAACAGGATGGCGAATAGGCCAAATTGTAAATGAGGTTAATATGATAAGCGTTGATAAAGTAATAGCAGCAAACTTACCACAGTTAGAGAACTCCCCTAAAGTAAAAGGTTTAGTTAAAAAAGGGCTTGGCTACTTATTACATGAACAAGAGTTTGTTGCCTTTGGCGATGCTTACCCTCATCTACAAGGGCTAGAATTTGTTGAACAAGTACTTGATGAACTTGACTTTGATACCCGCTACAAACCAAAGCAAATTGAAAATATACCCAGCGAAGGTAAGTTAGTTATTGTGGCTAACCACCCCATAGGCTCGCTCGACGCACTTGCACTGATAAAGGTACTATCAAGCGTTAGGCAAGACTTAAAAGTGGTTGCCAATCGCATGCTAATGTCGGTCACCCCTATGCATTCATTGCTGTTGCCAGTAGATAATTTATCGGGAACCAGTAAAAAACAAGAACTAAGTAATATACAAAAACACTTAAAAGATGAAGGTGCTTTGTTAATTTTTCCTGCCGGCGAAGTCTCTCGATTAAGCCCTACCGGAATTAAAGATTGCAAGTGGAACAGTGGCTTTTTACGCATGGCTAAAAAAGCAAACAGCCCTATTTTACCTATTTATATAAAAGCTAAAAACAGCCCGCTTTTTTATGGCACCTCAATGATTTACAAACCACTTGCGAGCTTATTATTAGTAAAAGAAATGTTTAAGCAGCGACAAAAGTCATTAGAGTTTGAAATTGGCGCTTCCATTCCGCCTGAATCATATTTAATCGAAAATTTAAAAGATAAAGAAATCGTTAACCTCATTCGCAAGCAACTTTATCGCCTTACCACTAAAAAGCCCCTCCCTCTTAAAACCCAAACCCCTATTGCAATACCCGAGTGCCGCAAAGAGCTAAAAAAAGCCATAGAAAGTTGTCAGATATTAGGTAAAACACAAGATGGCATGCATATTCATTTATACCAGTATACTGGGAGCTCAGCGGTGTTTAGAGAGCTTGGGCGACTGAGAGAAATTGCCTTTAGAGCGGTAGGTGAAGGCAGCGGGAAACGCCGCGACATCGACAAATATGATATGGATTATCAACACTTAGTGCTATGGGATCCTACGCAATTAGAATTAGTGGGGGCGTATCGCCTTGCTTGTGCAAAGGAAATAATAAATAAACATGGTCGAGAAGGCTTATACACCGATAGTTTATTTAGTTACACACAAGCAATGAAACCGTATTTAGAGCAAGGTATAGAGCTTGGTCGCAGTTTTGTGCAACCTAAGTATTGGGGGCGAAAAAGCTTAGACTACTTGTGGTATGGTATTGGTGCATTTATTAAAAACTACCCGCAATATCGTTACTTATTTGGCGCAGTTAGCGTCTCTAACGCCTTGCCTGAACAAGCAAAAGCCATGCTCGTGTATTACTATCAACATTATTATAAATCAGAGCAGCACCTCGCCATCCCTAATAACGAGTTTAAATTAAGCGAACAACAACTTACTCAGTGTAAAACTGTTTTTAATGGCAATGATATAAAAGAAGACTTTGTAGAATTAAAACACGTACTGGCCAATATGGGTGCACACGTTCCCACCCTATTTAAACAATATACCGAACTGTGTCAGCCTGGTGGCGTAAAGTTTTTAAGCTTTAGTATCGACCCCGACTTTAACAACTGTATTGATGGGTTAGTGCTGGTAGACTTACAAAACGTAAAAGAAAACAAAGCCAAGCGCTATTTAGGTTAGGGCGTGTTGAACTTTACGGATTGAAATTTGTTCAACCTAGGGGCGATTTAATCGCGGCGCGAGGTTTGTAACCTAGTGGGCTCGATAACTACTCCTGCGTTATTCTAATGACTTACATCCATGTAAGAATA
>NZ_PNCT01000026.1:0-36180 GCF_005887365.1 Pseudoalteromonas sp. S3785
AAACGCCACTTAATTAAGTGGCGTTTTTATACGTTTTATAAGCTATTTATAGGGTTTCTTTAAATAACTTATAGATACGGCGGTATTCATCTAACCAGCTTGATGGCTGCACAAAGCCATGTGGTTCAACTGGGAAGATAGCCGTTTCAAAGTTTTGTTTTTCAAGTTCAATTAATCGCTGTACTAAACGAACTGAGTCTTGAAAAAACACGTTATCGTCAACCATAGGTGCATTAATTAATAAGCGCTTGTTTAAACCCTCAGCGTAATAAATAGGCGAGCTGCGCTCGAAAGCAATGGGATCTACATCAGGGTGGTTTAAAATATTAGCCGTGTAAGCGGTGTTGTAATGCGCCCAATCGGTTACTGGACGAAGTGCTGCCCCCGATTGAAACAGCTCAGGTGCAGTAAATAGCGCCATAAAGGTCATAAACCCGCCGTATGAGCCACCGTATGTACCTACTGCGTTAGTATCAACATTGGCGTTTTGCGCCATCCATTTTACGCCATCTGCTAAATCTTGCGTTTCAGGTGTGCCCATTTGACGATAAATGGCAGTACGCCAATCGCGGCCATAACCTTTAGAAGCGCGGTAATCCATATCCATCACTATGTAGCCTTCATCGGCAAGTAATGAATGAAACATAAACTCTCGGAAATACACAGACCAACCCATGTGTGAGTTTTGTAAGTACCCTGCTCCGTGGTTAAAAATAACCGCTTTACGGGTTTTGCCTGATTCACCTTCTACATAGTCACTTGGGTAATACACTTTTGCGTAAATTGGCTGGTCGGTATGACTCGATGGCACAGCAACAATTTTAGGTGCGGTGAGCTTTTTAGCTAAAAACTCATCTGACACCGTATAAGTTAAACGTGTTGCCTGTGTATTGGCTTTAGCATCGGCAACATAAAGCTCTGTTGGCATTGTAATTTTAGAGTGCTTAAGCAGCAATTTACTTTCATCCGGGCTTAGCGTGTAGTCGGTCATACCGTTTAGATCAGTAATTTGCTCATTTTTACCAGTCTGCGGGTTAACACGGTAAATTTCGTAAATACCTGGGTGCTCTACGTTTGCCTTGTAATAAATAGCGCTATTATCATGAGTTAACGTAATGTCCGATACTTCAAACTGGCCACTCGTTAAAGCGGTTGCTTTGCCATTAAGGTTTTTTTTGTAAAGCTGGCTATAGCCCGATTCTTCTGAGAGGTAATATAAGGTGTTTGAATTATGTAACCAGCCAAAATTGTTAAATGCGTAAGCTATCCACGCATCATCATGTAAGCGGTGCTGCGATACAAGCTGGTTTTTATCAAAGTCGATTGTGGCTATCCAGCGGTCTTTGTTATCCCATGCTTCTAGCATAATAGCGACTTGCGTGCCGTCATCATTCCATACTATGGGGGCTTGGTTTAAACCCCAATTAGTAATTAAGTTAATGCCACGTGGTGACTTTTTAGATTTATACGTTTTACCCTCTCGCGCGTAGTTTTCTTTTTTAACCTCAGCTAAAACATCTTCATCAAAGCCCGGTAGCGTATCAAAGCTCAGTGGCGTTTGTGTTTTATCTACAAGATTAATGTGTATTACACGTGATGTTTGCTCTTTTGCATCAGCAACACGACGGCGCACTTTTTTAGGTTCAATGGTGGCATCATCGGTGATGTAGTTGGGCATAATATCGCTTTTATCACGCCAAGATTGCTGCTTTTGCAGAACAACAATTAAAGCATCGCCGTTTGGAGATAGCTGAGCTTCTTTAATGACGTTGCCATCACCTAAGTAAAAAGCAGTGTTAGCAATAGAGCTATTTTGCGCGTTTATTTGCTCATTGCGTGTTTGACTGTCCTGTTTGTTTTTATGCTGTAGCGCCACAAATTCAATTAGCTTGTGCTGCTCTTTGGCTAGGTAACTACTTGGCTCTTGTAACCCTTTTGGTTCATCTGCCAATTTTAAGTTAACAAGCTCTGAAGTTAGCCCTGTTTTTAAATCAACTTTAAAAAACACATTACCTTGGCGGTAAACTAAATCACCATTATTTAAAAACTGTGGTTTAGACTCGGTTGCAGAGGTGGCCGTTATTTGTTTAAGTTCACCTGTAGTTAGGTTTTTAACAAAAACATTGCCTTTAAACGTATAAGCTTGAAGTGCTCTATCAGATGAATAAACCGCTTTAGAAGCGCCTATGGTATGTAGCTTATCCAGTGATACCTGTTGAGCATTTTTACTATTAATTTGTTGGCTATAAATATCGTTTAGGGTGCTGCCTTGCTGCTTTTGAGCATAAATAATGCTAGCTGAATCACTTGCCCAGTAGGCATTTTTAGGCTGGTTACCTATCCAATCAGGGTTTGCCATGGCTTGTTCTAAGGTAATATTGTGTGAGCCAGCATCAGCAGGTGTGTTTACAGCCGCTGCAACGGGACTTGCTGGTAAAGCGCTTTGCTGTGATAAAGAGGTATTAGCGGTAGCACTACAACCTGCAAGCATAATGCTTGAGGTTACAGCAAGCGCTACTAATTTTTTTGATGACGATAAGTTAAAAATCATAGTGCTTCTGAACGGTTATTATAATTGAACCGTATTTAAGCAGAAGCACTTGAGTTATTGCAATTTTTTAAGATGAATAACACATTTGCACGGTAAAGCAGAGTTTACTCTATTAGCAAATCTAGCCACACCAATCGATGATCGCTCGATGCGTTTCTGTCTTTTATTAATCTATATTGCTCGCTGTTTTTAGTAGGCCAAAACACGCCGCCGTCTTTTATTTTAAACCCATAGGTAGAAGGTAAAACATAATCTACACGTGCTTGCCAATTAGCGGTAAAGTGCTTTGCGTATGGCTGCGGGTATTGCTCTTTAGCACCGGCGCTTTGCGGCATAAATTGCGAATTTATAAGTGGGTTATTTAAAATTTGATTGGTGGTTTCAATCCGTGCTTTATCCCCTTCAGGTGCGGCGTTTAAGTCACCTAAAATTACAAACCGCGAGTTTGCATTTAATCCGCCTTTTTGGCCCTTATCATCATAAATATAAGGCTGATTAGCGACATAATCAGCAATTAATCTCACTTCATCGTGGTTACGTTTGCCGTTTCTGTCTTCATCACCATCAAATACCGGTGGTGTTGGGTGCGAAGCAAGTACATGGACTGTTTTATTGTTTACGACAACGGGTACATCCCAAAATGATTTAGAGCTGAGCCTAAGCGCTTGCCATTCTTGCGTGTTATACCAATTTTCTTTTGTTTTAGGGTCAATTGGCATTTGCGCATCAGGCATATCTTTATATTTAAAGGTTTGTAATGTACGTAGTTTTTCAATATTAATTGGGTATTTAGACAATACAGCCATGCCATAATGCCCTTCAAAAAAACCAAAGCCTTGTGCATCCCCCATTACTTTTGTTTTTTTACCGTTGTTATCAAGGTCAAAGTCAGTCGCTAAGCCCGTATTCACTGGCGCTATAAAACTGTATGGGTAATCAATTGGTGATTGTTTATTTTGACTCACATTTAAAAAATGGCGTTTAAAATAATCAATACCTTGTGCTTTTGGTACGTAGTCAAACTCGTTTAATAAAATAATATCAGGGCGAACACGCTGAATTATTTCGGCAATATTTTTTATTTGCTGGTGGTTTGATTTTAGTGCATTAACAAGTGCATCAGGGTTAACTTGCTCGCCTTTTGGCGTGTGATTAGTCGCATCCATACTCACGTTAAAGGTGGCAATACGAAGGCTTTCGCTGGCTGTAGCATTTAAACTAAATGAAGCGGCAGTGGCTAATGCGCCATAAAGTAATTTTTGTTTCATTTTTTTACTTCAAAAAATTAAAAAATAGACTTTACCAGTATTACACAAGTAATACCTATTTTTATGACAAAAAAATACCGGCTAAAGCCGGTATTAAATTACGCTACTCACTTAGCATGAGCGCGGTTGCGGCTTTTAAAACACCGGGGTAGTCCTGCTCAGGAAGGTAATCGGTAAGTTGCCCAAGCTTATCGGCTAAATTATTAATGCTATCAGCAGATACATTAATATGCCCCATTTTACGCCCAGGTTTTGCTGCCTTTCCGTACCAGTGGCTAGTTACATCACTAACGTTTAAAACCTCGGTAGGAATACATCCTTGACCCAACACGTTAATCATGGCGGTAATATGTTTAAGCTCTGTATTACCTAGTGGTAAACCTGCAACAGCGCGCATATGGTTTTCGAACTGTGAACAATGGCTGCCTTGCTGTGTCCAGTGCCCAGAATTATGAACCCGCGGCGCAATTTCGTTAACCAGTAAAGTGCCGTTTACATCAAAAAATTCAATGGCAAGTACGCCAACGTAATTAAGCTCGTTGGCAATTTTTGTAAATGCACTATGGGCTTGCTGCTCAATCAGTGTGTTATTTTTACCTGCAATCGATAATGTAAGCACGCCGTTGGTGTGCTCGTTTTCAGTAATTGGGTAAATAGCTACATTACCGTGTTTATCGCGTGCGCCAATAATAGAGACTTCACGGTCAAACGGGATCATTTTTTCAGCAATAATACTGTGCGGTGCATCCTGAGTGCCTGAGGCAATAAAGTCAGCCATTTCAGACCAAATTTGCTCTATTTGGTCATCTGATTTTAAACGCCACTGGCCTTTCCCATCGTACCCTGCTTGGCAGGTTTTAATAACTAGCGGCTTGCCTAGGTTTTTAACTGCTAATTCTAAATGCGCTTTTTCTGTGATCAGTTGATACGGCGCACATGCAACGTTTGTTTTATCGAGTAACGCTTTTTCTAGTGCGCGGTCCCCACCGGTTTTAATGGCGGCTTTTCCTGGATAAAATTTATTACTGTTACAGCACAATGTTAGTACATCATCAGGAATGTGCTCAAACTCAGCCGTAATCGCATCAGCGTCACTAATTGCTTGCTCAAGTGTGGTAGTGAAAACTTCACCTGTTAGCGGGTGCATAATCTTTTGGCTGCCTACATCGTACGCAACCACATTTAAATTAAGGGGGGCGCCTGCTAGGCTCATCATTCGCGCAAGTTGGCCGGCACCTAAAATTAAAATTTTCATTTTTACTCTGCAGGATTAGGGTTAGCTAAAATACTCTCGGTTTGCTCTTTACGAAATGCTTCAATTTTTGCAAAAATCTCTGGGTTTTGGCACCCTAAAATTTGTGCAGCTAGTAAACCTGCGTTAGCAGCGCCTGGCTCACCAATGGCAAGTGTACCTACGGCTACACCTTTTGGCATTTGGCAAATAGACAATAACGAATCGACACCGTTCAAGGCTTTAGATTTAACCGGTACACCAAGCACAGGAAGCGATGTAAATGCTGCTGCCATGCCGGGTAAATGTGCAGCGCCACCGGCACCAGCAATAATCACTTTTATGCCACGATCTGCGGCTGAATTTGCATAATCTGCAAGAAGTTGAGGAGTGCGGTGCGCAGAGACCACTTTTGTTTCGTACTCAATACCAAATTTTTCTAGCATGAGTGCTGCGTGTTCCATGGTTGGCCAATCTGATTTAGAACCCATAATAATGCCAACAGTCATAAATACTCCTCAGTAATGTATTTTAAAAATAGCGGACTTATGTCCGGTTTTAGGCGGGTATTATACCCAAACCAAGTTTAATTGCGACTCACAAAAACAAAAAAAGCCATGTTTAAACATGGCTTTTAAAGAGATTCAATTACAAAGCGATTATACTTCTTTGCTCGCTAGGTACTCACTGTAGTTGCCTCTAAAGTCAATCACCTGGCCGTCTTTAATCTCCCAAATACGGGTAGCAACTGATGATACAAACTGACGATCGTGCGAGACAAATAATAATGTGCCTTCATAGGCTTCTAATGCAAGGTTTAACGCCTCGATTGATTCCATATCCATGTGGTTTGTAGGTTCGTCCATTAACAGTATATTTGGTTTATGCATCATAATTTTACCAAATAACATACGGCCTTGTTCACCACCTGAAATAACTTTTACAGACTTTTTAATATCGTTTTGCGAAAACAACATACGCCCTAAAAAGCCTCGGACCACTTGCTCGTCGTCACCTTCTTGTTGCCATTGCTCCATCCACTCAAACAAGTTCATATCTTTTTCAAACTCGTCAGCATGATCTTGCGCATAGTAACCAATGTTCGCATTTTCAGACCATTTAAACTCACCCGTTTTAGGTGCCAAACGCCCTGCAAGTGTGTTTAGTAATGTTGTTTTACCAACACCATTTTCACCGATAATGGCAATTCGCTCGCCAACTTCCACTAAGCCTTCTAAATTTGAAAACAAGGTATTGTCTTCAAAGCCTTGGCTAAGGTTACTTATCTCCAGCGCGTTACGAAATAGTTGTTTTTCTTGCTCAAAGCGAATAAATGGAGACTGGCGAGAAGAAGCTTTCACTTCTTCTAGCTGAATTTTATCAATGCGTTTTGCACGCGAGGTAGCTTGTTTAGCCTTTGATGCGTTTGCAGAAAAGCGTGATACAAACTGCTGTAGTTCAGCAATTTGGCTTTTCTTTTTAGCGTTTTCGCTTAATAGGCGTTCACGAGCTTGCGTTGCTGCAAACATGTACTCATCGTAGTTACCTGGGTAAATACGAAGCTCACCGTAATCAATATCGGCCATGTGCGTACATACTGAGTTTAAAAAGTGACGGTCATGCGAGATGATGATCATGGTGCAGTCGCGCTGATTAAGTACATCTTCTAACCATTTAATGGTGTAAATGTCCAAGTTATTGGTAGGCTCATCCAGTAACATAATATCAGGATCAGAAAACAGCACTTGCGCAAGTAATACACGTAGTTTAAAACCTGGCGCTATTTCAGACATTGGGCCGTAATGCTGCTCAGTACCAATACCAACACCTAGTAAAAGCTCACCGGCTTTAGACTCTGCAGAATAGCCGTCCATTTCGGCAAATTCAGTTTCTAAATCGGCTACTTTCATGCCATCTTCTTCGCTCATTTCTGGTAATGAGTAAATGCGGTCGCGCTCTTGCTTAACATCCCATAATTCTTTATGACCCATGATCACCGTATCAATTACAGAGTATTCTTCGTAAGCAAACTGGTCTTGGTTTAGTTTAGCCACGCGTTCATTTGGATCTGTACTTACGTTACCTGAAGATGGTTCTAATTCACCACTTAGGATTTTCATAAATGTAGATTTACCACAGCCGTTTGCACCAATTAAACCGTAACGGTTTCCTTCGCCAAACTTTGCAGATATGTTTTCAAATAACGGTTTAGCACCAAATTGCATGGTGATGTTAGCTGTACTAATAATAGCGCTACCCTCCAAGGGGACATGATGTATTTAAATTGCGCGCAGTTTAAACTAAATACAGCTTTTTTTCTATGAAAGTTTAAGGTTGAAAGCACACGAACTGTACCCTATTCCACTCATTAAATACCTAAATTAATCCCTAGCAAAGAGTGCTTAAAACGTGATTAAGTCAGTGAATGCTTATTCAACTAAAAAATGAGCTTATATAAAATATAACATTTCAATTTATGCGCCATTTCACAATTTTACTTGCCACTAATAAAGCCATTTAACTTAATAAGTCGATTGTTTATCGCAAAGCATTTTATAAAACAGATAGAAGCGTATATATTTATGATATAAAATGCTTTTTAGAGT
This sequence comes from Pseudoalteromonas sp. S3785, assembly GCF_005887365.1. Classification (NCBI taxonomy): domain Bacteria; kingdom Pseudomonadati; phylum Pseudomonadota; class Gammaproteobacteria; order Alteromonadales; family Pseudoalteromonadaceae; genus Pseudoalteromonas; species Pseudoalteromonas sp. S3785. The sequence continues at coordinate 7,657 of NZ_PNCT01000026.1, forward strand.
TTTTACACTAGCGTTTTATTTTTATTCAACTTGAAAAATTCTCATTTCTAGCGCAGTTTGATCGCGCGTTTTTTAATCCTATTTAACTAGCTTTTAATCAAATAAAACCCATTCCTTAACAGTATAAAAACACCATTAACCTCCAGTGAATATTTATTCATATTAGAACCTAATTTCAATGATAATTTTTCACTTTTGAGCCCATAATGGCTTTGCTAGTCTCATCCTTTGAAAATTTAATCTCATATTTAAAGTTAACACACACAAGGCATCACAAATGATTAAAAACTTTGTAACCCTGCTATTAGGAACAAGCATTGTAGTCGCGCCAGCGGTTTCAGCAATAGAGCTCTATAAGGACGATAAAAACACAATTAAAGTAGGTGGTTACCTTGATGTGCGCGTTATTAATACGCAAAACCAAACCGAAGTGGTAAATGGTACATCGCGTATTAACTTTGGGTTTACTCGAGAACTAAAAAAAGACTGGTCGGCACTTGCGCTAGTTGAATGGGGTGTAAACCCTGTTGGTAGTAGCGATATTATTTACAATAACCGCTTTGAGTCTATTCAAGATGAGTTTTTATATAATCGTTTAGGTTATGCTGGCCTATCTCACGAAAAATACGGACAAATTACCATTGGTAAACAATGGGGAGCGTGGTACGACGTCGTTTACGGCACCAATAACAGCTTTGTATGGGATGGTAATGCTGCGGGTGTTTACACATACAATAAAGACGACGGTGCAGTAAATGGCACAGGCCGCGGTGATAAACTAATTCAATACCGTAATAGCTACAATGATTTTAGCTTTGCAGTTCAGGCACAGCTTAAAAACAGCGAATTTTATACCTGTGATGTTGATGATATTTCTGAAGATGCATGTGAAGCCCTTTGGAATAGTGGCGACAGTGCAGCCCAAGTAGTTGAATTTAACTACACATTTGGTAGTTCTGTAACTTATAACGCAACCGATATGCTAACGCTAACAGCGGGTATAAACCGTGGTGAATTTGATGTTACCTATGGCGATGGCACTACACAAACCGTTGAAGATTTAATTTTTGGTGCCGGTGTTATGTGGGGCAGCATTGAAAAGCCAGGTTTATACGTTGCTGCTAACATTAATAAAAGTGAAAACCACGATACGGATAACCTAGGGCGCTTAATTAAGGACTCTATTGGTGTAGAAACGTTTATGTCGTACCGATTTGACAACGATGTGCGCCCTTTTGTCGCTTATAACATTTTAGACGCTGGTGACGACTATGTTATTCAACCAAACTTTAATGCAGATCCTAACGATGTATTTAAGCGTCAATTTGCTGTAATTGGCGTTCATTACTTAATTGATGAAAACACCATTGCCTATGCTGAAGCACGTAAAGATTTTAGTGACTTTGAAAGTGACGATAAAGATCAACAAGCGCAAATGGAGCAATCTGAGGACGATGGTATTGCTATTGGTTTTAGATACAAGTTTTAACTTACTCGCTCAATTTTTAAGCCCAGCAATTTAGCTGGGCTTTTTTATGCCATACTTTTTGAATTTGTTGTCTTGAATTAAGTGCAATCTCAACAAATGCATCAACTGCGGCGTTGGTAAGTGTTTTTTTAAATTGGATTTCTACTGGAATTTGCGTAGTAATATCGTTAAGTGAAATAAAATGGCACCCCGCACTGTACAACTTGCGAACGCAGTATGGTGCAATAGCTACCCCAAGCCCTGCTGCTACCTCCGTAACTAATGTTTGCATATGCCTAGGTTGGCTAATAATATTTGGCGAAAAACCAGCTTTTTTGCATTGCATAATGGTTTCATCAAACAGGCCAAGCGCTTCTTCACGGTTGAAAATAATAAACTGCTCGTTTTTGAAAACCGCTAAATCAATACTGTCGGTAGTAGCAAGTGTATGGCTGGTATTTACAATAGCGACTAAAGAATCCACATAGATACAGTGACTAAAATATTCATCAACAATTGAAACCGGTAATGGCCGTGAAAACGCAATATCTATACGCTCGTTTTTAAGCGCTTCTATTTGCTCTGTGGCTGTCATTTCAATAAGTGTAACGTGAACGTTTGGGTATTTTTCTTTGTAGCTACGCACAATCGCTGCCATAAATGTTAAACATGCAGAGCTTAAATGGGGAATGGTGAGAGAGCCAATCTGGCCGATGTGGGCACGTTTTACATTTGTTGTCGCTTGCTCTGTGAGCGCAATAATTTTATTAGCATCATTTAATAATTGCTCCCCGGCTTCAGTAATAACTACTTCGCGCGAGTTGCGAACAAACAAACTTACACCTAGTTCGGCTTCAAGACCAGATATATGCCTGCTTATTGCGGGCTGCACTGTATGTAATTCTCTCGCCGCAGCAGAGAAGCTCTTATGTTTAGCCACACTAATAAAACTTTTTAGTATTTTAATATCCACAACTACACCAATAACAAAACTGTATAGATTCAATAAAATAATAATATTTTTGTTATTTCACAAAAAGTTTTATTGTTTACACATTAATTAAACATGGGTATTAAGTATGTCTAGGGTAGAAACTAGTAATCATATAAGTCGTTTTTTATTATTGTTAATGACAAGTGCCATTGCTGCAACCGCCGCAAACTTGTATTACAACCAACCTATCCTGCCCTTAATAAAAGAAGCGTTTAATTTAAGCGACGCGCAATTAGGAAGCATTCCGGCATTAACACAGTGTGGCTATGCCTTTGCACTTTTATTCATATCTCCCCTTGATGATTCAATCCCAAGGCGTAAACTAATTAGTGTTTTATCTACTTTGTTAGTCTTAGCATCGCTTGCTGGCGCACTAGCGCCTAACCTTATAGTGTTGCTTATTAGTGTTTTTTTAATCGGCGTAGGTGCCAATATTACACAGCAACTTATTCCTTTTGCGGCATCAATGGTAAGCGCTGAAAACGAAGGCGCTACGCTGGGTACATTAATGATGGGGTTAACACTTGGAATATTACTTTCCCGTACGTTAAGTGGTTTTGTTGGTGAGCACATGGGCTGGCAAAGTGTTTTTTATATGTCGGCGTTATTAGCCACCTTGTTTGGCGCCCTACTTTATGTATTTTTACCCGTTAATAAACCACATGCTAATTAAGTTACTTAGCGCTTATAAAAAGTAGTTTAAGTTTATTTAAGCAATACAAACAACTGCGTATGTTTACGTTTTCAGGCGCATTTTGGTTTGCCGCTTTTATTGTGCTTTGGTCAACCCTTGCAATTTATGTAAGCGATGAGCCATTTAATTACAGTTCGCAACAAGCTGGATTATTTGGCGTTATAGCCCTTGCAGGAGTTATAGGCGCAAAATTAGCGAGTAAGTTTTTAAATAAGCTTGGCTCTAAAAACGTTATTGCACTATCGCTTAGATTAATTGCAATAGGTTTTGTAATTACCGGACTATTTGGTAGCAGTTTAGTGGCGTTAATAGTTGGCATTATACTCATAGACTTTGGGGTGTTTAGCGCGCAGGTATCAAACCAAGTGCGGGTATTTAGTATAGATCCAAACGCACAAAGCAGAATAAACGGCATTTATATGCTGGGTTATTACATTGGTGGAGCCGTTGGCTCTGCGGCAGGTGTAAAAGCATTTGATTTATAAAAATGGGATGGCGTAATTGCCATAAGTATTATTTTTATAATTATGAGCGCTCTTTTCAATGCCCTTGCTAAAAAAGCGTAACTTATAAATTAATTGGAGCAACGATGAATTCACTCAAAGCGGCCGGCAGCTTTACCTTATTATGTATTGCCAGCTTAACCATAATGGTTGGCACTCTTTTAGCGCCTGGCTTAGTTAGCATTTCAAACGGTTTAGGCATTACTAATAACACTGTACTTTTAATTACATTACCTTCTTTAGGTGCTGTTGTATTTGCGCCAATTGCCGGGCGGTTAATAGATAAATATGGCGCGTATAAGCTTTTAATCATCGGGTTATTTTTATATGGCTTTGTAGGTGCTAGCGGCTACTTTTTATATGGCCCAGCACTTGTATTTATTAACAGATTTATTCTTGGTGGCATAACGGCCATAGTGATGGCTGGCTGCACTGTATTAATTTCTACTTGGTACAAAGGTGAAGCTCGCTTAGGCATGATAGCCAAACAAGGCATGGCTATAGAACTTGGCGGTGTCATATTTTTATTTTTAGGTGGGTATTTAGCTTCAAAGTTTTGGGGTTTGCCACTGGCGCTTTATTTAATTGCCTGGGTATTTTTAGCCATGCTTTTGTTTTTTGTTCCAAGCAAACATAAAGCAAGCAACCAAGTGGAAGAACACGTAACTGAAAATACCAAAACCGTTATTGGCGCTTTTAAATTAAAAGGGGTTTATATAGTTTCTACCCTCGCAATGACTATATTTTTTACCTCGACCGTTTTATTACCTATTACTATGAGTGCACTTGACTATAACGAATCCCAAATTGGCCAGTTACTGGCGTTTATATCGTTAGTAGCTGTAGTTACTGCGGGCGTAATGCCTAAAGCAACTAAGCTAATTGGCGAAACAAACGTACTGGCACTGGCGTTTTTAGGATTTGGGTTATCGTATGTATGCTTTAACCAACCAAGTACCTTAGTTTTAATTTTAGGTGCAATATTAATAGGGATAGGTTTTGGGTTTAGTATCCCCCTTTTGAACCATATGACGGTAGAGCTAAGCTCTGAGAATGTTCGCGGTCGTAACTTATCGTATTTTACTATGGCGGTATTCTCTGGGCAGTTTTTTACCTCTTTTATGGAATATATACCTGGGGGGATTCATAATGTATTTATTATTTGCTCCATTTTAAGTGCCATTGTAGCTGTTACCTTATTTGTTAAAAATAAAAAGCAAGCAGCTGAGTAGAACATTAGTTAAAGTTAGTTAAAGCTAAACTCATGAGAGCTGAACGGTAATCCCTCAGCTCTCTGATTATCTACTTAAAAATATAATTAGTAGTTAAGATAGATACTAAATCAAATTTAGTATGATGTGTTCTTTTAATGTTCCACCAGCGGTAAAATTTAAATAAGCCTTATTTAGCTTAATCTCACGGTGTTTATTCAAAGCAAAGTCAGGTCGCTAGCCGTATTCATGTAAAGCATTAAGCAATTGGGTTAAGCATAATAACCAAAAAAGCCAGTACTGTATATTGATACAGTACTGGCTTTTTAAAACTAAATACGCCTTACCTTTAAAAAAAGGCTAAAACTACATAAATAACAAAACATTAGGTAAATAGTAAACGAGTGCATGTTAACTTAATAATATAGCAAACAGCGTTAACTGTATAAATATACAGTTAACGCTGTTTAGTTAAGCTTTGTGCAAACTCTTTATAATCAATAAGTGCTTTAGCCACACTTTGCTTAGGGTTGTCATTATGTTCTGCGTTTGGGTTAACTGTGCTATTCCACATTAAATTAGCGTTAGGATTTGCGTTAAGCGTTGCTTCTAAATTTTGGAAAGCCTCAACATTAGCGGATGCTCTGCCCCGCCAACCGTTAAATATAAAAATGTAGGAGCTTTAATTTTTGGGTTATTTGTTTTTAAAAAGTCACTAAAGCATTTAACAACACTCATATCGTCGTACCAAGCTGCAGGGCTAAATGCAAAATACCCATTAAATAGCTCAGGTTTAGTATGCAGTGTATAAAGTACAAAGCTTCCTCCTGCCGAAAAACCACTTAATATACGCTGATCATTCAATTTATAATGGGTTTGCAAATAAGGGAGTAATTCGGCTTCTATAAACTTTAAAAATTTATCAGCCTCACCATTGGGTTCTGGTAGCGTTTGAAGCTCAGGGCGAGGCTCAGTATTTACATCTTGGCGAGCATAAGGAGGCACTAAGTCACGATTACGTGTAGCTTGCCAAAACTTATTAGGGATAGATACTAATATAGCACCTTCCCATTCACCGGCTTTTCTTTGCGCGGTTAACGTTCGATCCCAATTATCTAAATTAAAATTACCGTCTGTTTTAATAATTAATGGGTAAGCTTTACTCTTATCGTAATTGGTAGGGAGTCTAATAAATACCTTACGCGATTCGTTAAGCGCTTTAGACTCTATGGTTATGTCAGTAAACGCCGATACATAATGGTTATAATACCTAATAGCGATAACAGCCAAAGCAAACATCACAATGGCCAAACACACATTTACTAAATGATACTTTGACATTGTAATTGCCATTAGCGTGCCCTCTTTAGCATTTAATCTATTTTTACCCACTGCTTAATTTCAAGTGCGGTCATTATTAGCTCTACAGAAAAAGCGGCCAGTATCATCCCCATTACACGCGTTAAAATAGATGCGCCTCCTGTACCAATTAGTTTTATAATTTTGCCTGACAGCAACAACAAAATTAAGGTTACACCCAACACTGCTAATGTAATTAACGCTGTCCCCATTTGGGTGGTAATTGGGTGAATATGATTATCGGTTAATAATATAACGGCTAAAATAGCCCCTGGTGTCGCGGTAGCAGGTATAGCAAGCGGAAACACTGCAATATCGTGCCCTGGGTCTTGTTTTGCTTTATTAGAATCGCTGCCAAATATCATTTGCAGGCCAAACAAAAATAAAATTATCCCACCCCCTAACTGAAACGATACCAGCCGTATGCCCATCGCATTTAAAATAAGCTGCCCTATTAAAATAGAGCCCAGTAACACAGCCCCTGCATAAAGCACCGTTTTGAACGCAGTTTTACGACGTTGTTGATCAGTTAAATGAGAAGTGAGCGCAGCAAAAAGCGCCATGGTACCTATTGGGTCTATGGTGGCCCAAATAACGAGGGCATCTTGAGATAGTTTTTCTAGCATATAAAATCCTTGTTAAGCGAACACGTTTAAAAAAACTCGGGTAACAAATTCATTTGCTTACGCTTAACTATAAGCCAAATTGGCTATTTTTTATATTGCATTTGTTCCTCTTATGATGAAATTTACTAACGTGTATAATAAAATGCAGCACTAATACATTACTAATTCAGCACTAAACGTGTTTATACCAAATTGAATGCTCACCTAAGCTAAAGCCTAATTTAACTAATAAGTTATGCGAACGCGCATTATCTGCACTTACTTGCGCCGCTAAGTAATTAAGCGGTATAGCCTGCTTAAGTGTTTTAACAAAGCCGGTAATCACCTCAAACATAATGCCCTTATCCCAATACATAGGGTCAAGCTCAAAGCCAATAAACGCACTACTTTTACAAGGCGATAAATTATAAAGCCCGCAGGTACCCATTAACTTGCCGGTAATATTATGTTCAATAGCCACTCTTATCACTTCGCCTTCGTAATAGGCGGTAATATCGTCTTGTATTAATTGCTTAATTTGGCATTTACTTAACGGGGTTTGATAGTCGTTAAATTCGCTCACCTGCGGGTGGTTCAAAATAGTAAATAACTGCGGGGCATGCTTATGAGTAATTAAACGCAATGTAACGCGTTCAAGCTGAGTTGTTTTAAACATTTTATACAGGAGTTAAAAAAGAGCTTTATGGTTAAGCATTATTAACTTACCATAACGTATTCACAAGCATTATCTTTATAGCCAATATTGAGAGCAATAATGAGCGACGATTTTAAAGTAATTCAACCTACCACAACCGTATATTGCCCTAAACGTGGTGAGGGCTGGACCCTAACAGGCATTACTAATATAAACGAGTTTACCTCGGTAATGTTTAACGGCACACGTTATACACTCCCCGCTCGCGAAATTGTAGAAGAGCTGTTACCAAACCAACTCGCCCGAGAGCAAAATAGCTAACGCCCGTGTATAAAAGCAGTAGTGGCTGCCAGTGTGCAGCCACCTAAAGTGTAACTAGTGGCTAAAATGTATCGTCTTCACTGTATACATTTACTTTTAATTCGTCTTCATCTTCAAAAACAACAAACGTAATAGGCTTACAACATACTTGGCAATCTTCAATGTATTGCTCATCAATATCTGCTGCATCTAGCAATACCTCAATACTTTCACCACAATACGGGCAACTTATCGATTTTTCGGTTAACTGGTTCATTTACCACCTGCTACTTTGATCTCAATGCTTTCACTTTAATAAACACACTCTAATAATACAACCGTGTGCTATTCGGGTACTCACTCAAATGTGGCTTAAATTAAAAAGTATTACGTACATTATTCGTAACCTTATATACGCTCACAATGAAATAGTAATAACACTTAGCAGGTCTAGCTATTAAGAATATGTATTTAAACTCAAACTAAAGGTAGATTATCCTATGAAAAAATCACTGAAACTTGCATTAATATCTGCCGCAATTTTGTTTAGCACGTTTACTCATGCAGCTAAAACCGAAAAAGCAGTGTTAGCCGGTGGTTGTTTTTGGTGTATGGAAAGCGACTTTGAAAAACTCGAAGGCGTCAAAGATGTTATATCAGGCTTTACAGGCGGTAAAATTAAAAACCCGACCTACAATGGCAATCATCAAGGTCATTACGAGGCTGTACAAATTACTTACGACCCTGATGTAGTAAGCTACAAAGGCATACTTGATCATTTTTGGGTAAATATCGACCCCTTTGATGCCAAAGGCCAATTTTGTGATAAAGGGCCTAGTTATTTAAGCGCCATATTTGTAGCTAACGAGCAAGAGCGCAAAATAGCAGAGCAAACCAAACAAGCAGTAATAGCGCAATTCCCTAATCAAACAGTGGTCACGCCAATACTGAATGCCAGCACTTTTTACCCAATTAAAGGTAAAGAAAGCTACCATCAGGATTATTACAAAAATAACCCTATACGCTACAACACCTACCGTTGGCGGTGCGGACGTGATGACCGTCTAGAAGAAATTTGGGGTGACAGAGTCACTCATTAAAAGCCTATAGTTAAATGCTTGATAGGTTAACACAAACCCATCAATTCTAATCGGTAATTTTAACCTGTTCTTTTAAATTATCATGCTCTGAAAGTTTATGTTGTTTAGGTATAAAAACCAATACTGTAACTGCTAGTACTAAAAGAAATACAAACCTTAATACCGAAGATGGGATAATAGTTTCTAAAATATTAACTAAAATTATCAGTGGAATTACAGCAACAATACCAATTAATTTATGCCTTTGGGTAAACTCATGGAGCGCCCCGCATTTAGTACACCTATATTTTGTAGACATACGAGCAACAACAAACCAAGCTAATGATATATTCGTTTGGCAATTCAGACATTTTGGCAACATACAAAATCCATTTAAAATTTTTAACGTAACAGCTAACTCTATTTAATCAGCCCATAATTATCAACATTATCTTGACTCTGTTTACTAAAGCAGCCCGTTTATCTACTTTATTAAATATAATAAATTGCACTCCTAGATTGATATAAGCTAATTCAATAACTGGAGTAACATATTATGTCTGCCACCCAATTACAACTTGCTCGTGCTCTAGCGTTACCTTCAAGAGAGGCCATGTTAAATCGTGAGCACTCAGTACAGCATTTTTGGTACAACAACGACCAACTACTTACACAAGCCTGGAAAGAGTGGGAAGAAACCGAAGTAGATACAACCACCTTTACCCTCGACGATTCATTACTCGATAAAAACTTACGTAAAGCCGTTAATGCTGCATGGCAAAACCCATCAAAAGAGCATTTAGTAAAAGCGCTTTTAAAAGAAGTAGCAACAGATGTGTATCAGTTTCAGTTTTTTGACCCTGAGCGTTTAGCCGTTTTACGTGGTTACCTAGAAAAAGTATGGAATGCTAATATACCTCTGCGTCCACCGTACGGTATAGTATTGAACCGCCGCGGTGCCATGCTAGACAAACGCTCAGAGGGTTATTTAGCTGCGCCAAGTTTTCAGGCATTCTATAACCAAATATTAAATATTTATATGCGCCCTATTTCGCGTTTATTATTTCCCGAAATAATGGGTTACGATACGCAAACATTTGGTTTTTCTATTTATTACGACCCTAACACTGATGCGTCTATTCGCCCGCATACTGATGCATCATCAGTAACACTTAATATTAATTTAAATCTGCCAGGTGATGAATTTAGCGGCTCATAGCTTGATTTTTACGACCAAGAAAATGGCAAAGTAGTGCAACTTAGCTTTAAACCTGGCACCGCCATAATCCACAAAGGCAATGTACCACATGCGGCAAAACCGATAACCAGTGGCGACAGAACAAACCTTGTATTCTAGCTTTTTGGCGATAATGGCCGTATACCCGCACCGGGTTCAAAGCGCACAGACATTGATGCAATAGCACGTTGGACTACACCTAAAACAACACCGGACGGCTATACTCCTTTTTAAAGCGGAGTTAAACTTGTCGTCATAAGCACTCATATAGCCCATTAAATTTATTAAATTGTACTTTAATGGGCTATTTACTTGTTACGTAATCACTTAGTTACTATCTTTTGAGTATGATGATTTAAATTATACACCCTAATGAAGTTACCCTTTTTTATAGCAATCACACTACTTTTATTTACTTTTACCAATACAGCAGCGGCTAAACAAAAACTGGTGGTTGGGTTTGGCGAAACACTGCCGCCATTTGTAATATCACATACACATAGTGGCTTAACCATTGATATTATTAAAGCGGCTTTAACGCCTTTAGGGTACCAAATAGAACCACGCTATTACCCCTATACGCGCCGCGCTAAAGGCTACATTACAGGCAGAATCGATGTCATTGCCGATATAAATTTAAATACCGCTAACGGAAACCTACTCAATGGGTATATTTCTGATGAGGCGTACGTATACGAAAATATGGCAATATCTCTAAAAAGCAACAACTTCAACTTTACATCAATAGCAGACTTAGCGAATTTCAGCTTAATATCATGGCCCAGCGCCGCCATTCAGTTAGGCGAAGAATACGCAAAAATGGCTAAATCGAATACGCAATATTACGAGGTTCATGACCAATCGTTGCAAGTAAAAATGCTTTTTTCAAACAAAGCTGATGTCATTCAAATGGATAAACAAAGTTTTGATTACTATCGCTCAACCCTTAAAGGTATTGATACCACACAACCTGTAGATCGTTTCGCGTTGTTTGGTAAAAGCCCAAATGGCTATTTATTTAAGTCTAAAAAGCTACGTGATGACTTTAACTTACAGCTGCAAAAATTAAAAAACTCAGGGGAGTACTACAAAATTTTTGAAAAATACAAACACGCTAATTAATGTTTGTAGTAATTGAGTAAACAAACAAAAATAAAGGCCGCTTTAAGTAAGCGGCCTTTTGATTTTCAGCGAATCAGTGGTCGCTGAACTTTTAGCTTAAAGCATTTTAAAACTTATAGGATGCAGAAAACTTAACGTTTCTTGGTGTACCAGGTTGTACCCACGCATCAGCAAACGAGTTTGTGTAATACGTTTCATCAAACAGGTTATTTACCTCAGCCGTAATGCCAATCGCGTCTGTTACTTCATAATTTACAAATGCACGTGCGGTTGTGTAGCTTGGTAACTCAAAGTCAGTACCAAAAAAGCCATTGCGGTTATCAACATATAATAACCCACCGCCAAATTTTATTGCTTTGCCATGTAGCTCACCCGATTTAACCAGTTGTAAGCTAAGTTGGTGCTCTGGTACGTTTAACAATGGCTCTCCGGCTTCAACGGTGTAGCCAAAGTTAGCATCAAAAAATGAGTTTTCTATTTGAGCATCAACATATGCATACGATGCCCAAATTTCTACACTATCGGTAAGCTTACCCGTTATATCAATTTCTATCCCTTTACTTTGCGCTTCACCAATCGCTGCATAAGTAAACGCTGTAGGGTCGTCTACCACTAGCATGTTGTCTTGCTCTACTTTAAATACGGCAACCGTTCCAAATAACGCGCCATCGTTTAATGTAAATTTAACACCCAGCTCTGCAGAGGTAGATTGGTTAGGCTCAAAACCGTCGCCGTTGGCATCAGCGCCCGAAAGCGGACGAAAATTTTCGCCGTATGCGCCATAAACAGAAACATAATCACTGGCTTCATAAACCACGCCAAACTGCGGGCTCACGCGTGACTCAGTTTGTTTTGTTTTTGTGCCTGCTAAACGATTATTTAAGCGCTGCTCGTAATCATCAAAACGTGCACCAATACGAATATCTAATTTATCGGTTAAGCTTATTTGGTCTTGAATGAAAATGCCTACAGACTCTTGAATTTCTACACGGTCAGTATTCGATGTGGGCGTGGGTAATTCATATGCGCCGTAAACAGGGTTAAATACATTAATGTATTGATCCCCGCGTACACGCAGAATAACTTGGTCGTTTTCAAATTTATCGCTATCTACACCTATAATTAAACGGTGCTCAAAACCGCCCAGCTCAATACTTCCGCTTAGCTCTGCACGCAATACGTGGTATTTGGCATCAAAGTCGCGGTAGCGTCTAAAGCGGTTTACTTCGCCATCTACTACGCCACCAAAACCCGTTTCGGTTGCAAAACCTTCCATAGAAGTATCGCGGTAGTTTGCACCAAACAAAATGCTCCAGTTATCATTAAAGTCATAAATATATTCTAACTGATGCCCCAGTACGTCGGCTTCAATCGGGCCATCCCCCGGCTCGCCTAAAAAGCGACTTTCAGGAATAAGGCCAAGCTCGCCATCTATAGCTAATACACCTCTATCAAACGGTACTTCTTGCTCGCTATATTCAAGCTCGTATATAAGCTGGCTGCTCTCGTTTATATTCCATACTATTGATGGGCTAAACCCTTGCTTTGTGGTTTCTATTGTATCTCTAAAGCTTTTTGCGTCTTGGTAAAAGCCAACCAGTCTAATTGCTACGTCGTCGTTAAGTGGGGTTGTGTAATCAACATCGCCGCGGTAAGTATCAAAACTCCCTACTGAAACTTTAATTTCACCTTCGGTATCAAACGTTGGGCGTTTTGTAACTAAGTTTACTGTGCCACCGGGTTCGCCTCGGCCAAATAAAGCGGCACGTGGGCCTTTTAATACCTCAACCGACTCAATACCCGATAAATCACGCGATCCACCAAACCCACGCCCAGCATTAAACCCATTTACTAAATAATTACTGGGTAAGTTTTCATCGCCGACAAAACCACGTAATGCAAAACTATTCCAAAGCCCACCAAAGTTGTTTTGGCGCGCAACAGAGGCTGATAAATCAAGAGCTTGGTCAAGGCTCACTGCACCTGCGTTTTCAAGCGATTCTAAATCAATTTTAAGCTCGGATTGCGGTGTTTCTAAAGGGCTAAAGTTACCTTGATAAGCTTGGCGAGATGCAACAATCGTCACTTTTTCTATTGCGTCATCCTTTACGCTTTCACTTGGTTGGTTTTGCTCAGCAGCTATAACTTGGCTGCTAAATAAGCTTACTAAGCACGTACTTAAATAAGTGAGCTTAAGCCCTATTGGTTTGGTTTTCATTTTTAACCTTATGAGTAATATAAGTATTTTATAATTATGTTGTAATTTAAATAGCGCTAAACAGGTGCGTTTAGCGCTGTATTTTTAGTTACTGCTTTGAGTGGTGTTTTCAAAACGTGGCATGTTTTCAAGTGCTTTTTTGGTTGGATCGCCTTTGTAAAATAACCAAGGGTAGTAAAACTCGCGTAATTGTTGATGATAATCTCTAATTTGCTGCTCATAAGCATACGCGGCAATTGAGTCAGTTTTAGCGGCACGGGTTAAGCTACGCTGAAGTAAAAGCGGTGGCGAAATCAACGATACAAAACCAGCTAGCTCATATTTTTTAGCTGCGGCATCGCGGTAGGCTTTCGAAAGTTCAGCGGCTTTTAAATCGCCCATGTGTTGAAATGCGTAATACCATTTCCATTCAAACTCGCTACTCATATCTATATAAGGCGCAAGCGCTGGGTACTCTTTAATAAAAGGTTGCATGGTTGCCGATTTTGGTAAATCCCAAGCATCGTTTACCGCTTCTCGCTGGGTAAGCATAATGTCCCCCCCTTTAGGAGAGTGCACAGACTGGTTAATAGCAAGGTCGCCTAAAATAGGAATAATAAAAGCAAATAATACCCATAAACCAATTAAAGAAGAGGCAACACGCGGTGCACTGCTGGCATTTTTACCCCACCACACACTAAGCGCGGTCCAAAAGGCAAGATAAGCAATACATAAAACCGATACATAAGCTATTTCAACTGCGTTGGCTCCAGCTATAATTGCCCCCACATAAAATGGCAGCATTAAACACACTATTACTGCTAAAAAGCGCACGGTAATACGTGCCCCCCACAATGCAAAGTAAGACTTAGCTGTAGTAACGAGTAAATCGTGCCTGCCGCTTGTACGCTCATTTGCAAATAAATCATGGAACAGCAAAATAATAACCAGTGGCGCTAACGCACTAATTACAAATACAAAATCGATTTTACCAGCTTGGGCAAGCTCAGCATTTTGTGCATCGCTTTCGTAAATTTGCCCCTCAAGTGCAAGCAAATTAATACGATGTTTCCACGGGAATATATCGCGCTCACCTAAAGCCGCAAAGGCAAGCGTTGAAGGCTGCGAATACGTTAAATGAAAACTGTAATACGCTAGCATGCCCGCATCACTTTGCTTTTGCTGCACTTTAGCGCGATCGCTTTGATCTGCTGTTTTTAGGCGCTCTATTGTTTGCTGCTGGGCATTTACTTCGCTAAGCCCGCTGTATATAGCAAAACCTGATAAAGTAAAGCTACACAGCAACAATACCACTAGGTATTTTTGGCGCAGTAAAAAGCCCCATTCACGTGTAAGTTGTGTAATTAAATAACTCATATCAAACGTTTTCCTACAAATTTAATACCGCCTACCAGAACTACAATCCACAGCAATAACTGTAAAAACGCAGGTACACTCCTTTGTGCACGAACATCAGCACTGTCTACATCAAAGTTAAAGTTTTGCAGTATTTGCCAGTTTTGGGCACTTACACGTGCTTTTTTAGTCGCTGCAGCATTGGCATTGCGATTCATATCGGTTTGATAATCAAGTTTTTCAATGTGAACTTTGTTAAGCCCTTGAACAAAATCAAAACGTAGCTGCTCGGTTTCGCGTAAAAAACGATGGTGGGTTTCTATACTTGTGCCCACCACAATCATCGACAGCGATCGAATAGCTACCATAGGCGATACCCAACCAAAGTGACGCGATACTTGTGTTTGTTCAAGTTCACTTTGCATACGCTGCTCAGCAAATTGATTAAGTACTTTAGCTTGTTTAGCTTCTGATTCGCTTGCTACTAGCCCTCTAAAGTTTACCGGCAGCTCATCAATACTATTTACGTTGTACTTTTTAAGGAGTGATTGTTTAAATTGCTTAAATGCAGGGTCGTTGGTGTTATGGCCATCACCTAGTTTTCTAAGCTCAGCTTTAACGGCAAAATCGGTTTCTATTTTACCGGCATATGGCACAGCAGTAGAAGCACTGGTACTTGCTACACGCGGCATAACTACACATAGTAAAATCCATACAAACGCAAGTGCCGTAAAGCTACCGCTGTTTTTACTAAACACGCTCGATGCTAATAAAATAAGTAATACCCACACGGATAAATACAACGCATACCCTGCAACAAAACTTGCAACTGCTAATAGGCTTTCACCCGCCGATAGCGTCAATAAGGCCGATATAGCCAATGGCGTAATGATTAAACCCACAACAGAAAGTAAAGCCAACCCTTTACCGGCAATAAGCGTACTGCCTTTGGTGCCTTGCGCTAATAAGTACGACAGCGTTTGCGATTCACGCTCGCGGCTAATAGAGCTGTAACCAATTAATATAAGCAGTAACGGCGCTAACGTTTGCACTATAAAAGCAGGCGTTAAGCTACCTAATTTAGTAAGCGCTGTGCCTTGGCGCTGCTCTGCAAACATGGCGCTATTTTGTCTGTGCCCTTCTAAAAATATTGAGTTACCTGTGTAGGCATCAATCCCAGGGTCAAGTGTGCTAAGTGGTGTTGGCGTTCTAAAAGCGTAATGCCCATAATGCACCATTCTGTGTGGATGACGATCGGGTTGATCAACAAAGTTTTGCTCAGCATGTGTTTGTAACTCGTGGCGTGCATGGCTAAGTTCGTGCATTGTAATGGCAGTCACCACCACCGATGAAAGCGTTAATAATAAACCGATAGCTAAAACGGTCATTGCAAGTTTAGAGCGACGCCAATAGCGCCACTCATCTTTGGCAACTATCACCACCTTTGATAAATTATTTAAGCCCATTACGCGCCTCTTTGTGCAAACGCAGCATGTACTTGCTCGGTATCAATGCGGCCATTTTCAGGCGCATCAAATTCGCCCACCAGCTCACCGGCTCTTAATAAACCAATACGGTTAGCTACTTGGCACGCGCCGTATACATCATGAGTCACCATTAAAATAGTCGCACCTGTTAATGCCAGCTCGCGTACCAGCTGGTTAAACTCATCTATAGCAACAGGGTCAAGGCCCGAGGTAGGCTCATCAAGTAAAAAGATTGGTGCTTCACGTAAAATAGCCAGTGCAATCGCAGTTTTTTGCCTCATGCCTTTAGAGTACGTTTGCATAGGGCGCTCCCATGCAGCCTGTTGTAGCGCAACACGATTAAACGCTGCATTTACTTGCTCATCTGTTTTTTTAATATCAGCAAGTGATAAAAAATAGTCTACGTTTTCGCGGGCGGTTAAATGCGGGTATAGCGTTGCCGACTCGGGTAAATACGCTGTTTTACCGCGTACAAAATCAAGCGCGTGTGTTATCTCTTTACCCGCTACCTTTACAGAGCCTTGCGTTGGCTTGTTAAAACCCAGTAACGTTTTTAACGTGGTTGATTTACCCGCACCGTTACCACCAAGTAATGCGTAAATTTCGCCTGAAGCTACATTAAAATTTAAGTTTTTTAAAATGGCGTTATTTTTAATGCTAAAACTTAACGAATTCACTTCAATAATGGCTTCGCTTTTAGCGGTTTGAGCATTATTTAATTCAGAATTGCTAATATTTTCAATGCGTTGAGATTCTATTGGTGATGTTTGATTAATTGCAGTAGGTGTAGTCACATTCACACTCTATTAAGGGGAAATTAGAATGCGGCGAATGTTATACTATATCAAATAATAATTGCAACACTATAACATTTTTAACTTAATAAATAAGTCATATTTATGTGATGAAAGCTAATTAAATAAATTTGCTTAGTTATTTTGTTTTTAAAAGATTGGCCAAAGTAAGTACGCCAGGCTCTAATGGGCAATCTTTTCTGTACACAATAGAAAGCTCTACATGCTTAGGCCCAAAGTTAACAGGCCTTATACACAACGACTTTTCGTATCGGCTACCTACCACCATGTTTTTGCCAATTATTGTGTAACCTAAACCCGCAGACACACACCCTAAAACACCATCGGCGCTACTCATAATCATTAATTCATCATTTACTTGCCCTGACTTTTGCTGCCAAACAAGGGCATGTTTTCTATAGCCACATCCCTCATCTCTTACAAATAATACCGGGTAATGATCGCCATCAAGCGGAGTAACCATAACTAACTCTTCATACACAACGGGAATTACTTCAAGGTTTTCATGTTTTGATGCATTACCAATTGCGGCGCAATCAACCTTGTTATTTAAAACGGAAAATACGAGTCGCTCACTCGTATCTGTAAAAATTTTAGCTCTAATATGCGCGTAATTATCCTTAAGTTGCTTTAAAGCTAAAGGCATATGTACAGCTGCAAACGTTTCGGGCATACCAATTCGTAACTCATAACTGCCCTTGTTATTTAAAATTGCTGATGTTGCCTGATACTCCAACTGCAATATTTTATCTGCGTATTCACAAAGCTGTTTACCGCTTGGGGTTAGCTCAAGCTTGCGCCCAGTTAGCGTAAATAGTTTTGTGTTTAGCTCTTGCTCAAGCTTTTTAATGCGATTAGTAACGTTTGATTGCACCGTATTTAGTTTTTCAGCAGCACCTTTAATACCGCCCTCATCAACAATAGCTTTAAACGTTTTAAGTATTAATATTTCCATAGGGTTCTTACATTAATTTTAAATAAGTCACTAAATACTTCTCTTTTTGAGAACTTTTAATTCTTAATAATTCAATTTTTTATATTAACAGAGCCACGTATTCTTAGCGAATAACAACTATAAACTTTAAGTAGAACAAACAAATGACCATCACAAAAACACGTGCTTACCTTGCGGGCATTTGCAGCATAATAGTCACCGTTGGCGTAGCTCGATTTTCGTATAGCTTACTCATACCCATAATGCAAAATGGTGCAGGTTTAACCGAGCTAGGCTCTGGCTGGTTAGCCACCTCCAACTTTATGGGTTATATGTTTGGTGTATTTATAGCTGCAAACATGCATAACTTAAATCACAAATATAACTTGCACCACATTTACCTTATTTTGAGTTTTATTACCTCTGCGGCAATGGTATTAACCAGTAATGTATACGTATGGGCACTACTACGTTTTATTGCAGGTACTTGCGGCGCAGGTGGGTTTATTATTGCCTCAGGCCTTATTTTAAAGTGGCTAGTTAACAATAATCACCGCGCAGAGCTTGGGATTCACTTTGCTGGTGCGGGTATAAGTATTGTTGCTACATCATTGCTCGTAGAGCATATGCTCGACATGGAGAGTAACTGGCAGCAACAATGGATAGCCTTAGCCGTTATGGCGGCTGTAATTGCAATACCCGCATGGCTATGGATGCCACACCCAAGCGCTCAACAACAAATAAAGGTCACTAAAAAAGACAATCCGCCCACTAAAACCTTTAAATTATTAATAATGCTGGCCTATTTTTGTGCAGGATATGGTTACGCAGTTAGCTCTACATTTATTGTTGATATAGTGGAGCGTGTTGATAGCCTAAAAGGGCAAGGTAGCTTTGCTTTTTTATTACTAGGGATAGCAGCAATTCCTGCAGCATTAATATGGGATCGGATAGCTAGGCGTACAGGCTTTATTAAAGCGTTAATAGCTGCATACACCTTGCAAGCAATTGGTATTGTGCTCCCAACTCTAAGTAATACATTACCTGTAATTATAATAAGCGTATTACTGTTTGGAGGCACCTTTATAGCGTGTGTAAGCCTTGTATTAACCATGGCAGGTAACTTTTACCCCAGTAACCCAGCAAGGTTTATGGGCACAATGACCCTAGCCTACGGCGCCGCACAAATAATAGCCCCCATTCCCAGCGGATACCTTTTAACGTATTTTGGTAACTATAATATGGCGCTTTATTTATCGGCATTCATAGTAATGATTGGTACGTTGTTTTTACTTTGGCTTTTAAAACGTTCTAAGTAATTAATTTATAATTACATAACAACTCAAACTATGTTTTGATAAGTTAATAGGCATAAAAATAATAAGAGACAAAAAATGACAAAGTTTAATAACAATAGTGTAGTTATTCTAAGCGCAGTACGCACCGCTATAGGTGGCTTTGGAGGGAGTCTTAAAAATTTCACTCCTGCAGAACTTGGCACACTTTGCGCTAAAGAAGCATTAGCCAGAGCAAATATATCACCAACTCAAATGGGCTCATGTGTAATAGGTAAAGTTATTCATAATGGCCCTAAAGATGCTTACCTATCCAGAGTCATTGGCCTTGATGCAGGATTACCAATTAGTAGTCATGCAGTAACACTCAACCGTTTATGTGGCTCAGGTTTAGAAGCCATTATACAAGCAGCCCAACAAATTCAACTAGGTGACGTAGATGCAGCTTTAGCAGGCGGCACAGAAAGCATGAGTAGCTCAGCCTACACACTAGAGAGTAACCGCTGGGGCCAAAAAATGGGCAATAGCACATTGCTTGATGAGCTAGCCACTACATTACAAGATCCATGGGATAACGACCCAATGGGGATCACCGCCGAAAACATTGCAGAAAAATATAACATTACCCGCAACCAACAAGACGCTTACGCAGCGCAAAGTCATCATAAAGCAGCTAAAGCGATAGCTAAAGGACACTTTAAAGAGCAAATAGTCCCTATAGAGATAAAAACGCGAAATAATATCCATGTGTTTGACACAGATGAGCATGTGCGTGAAAACACAACAGAGCAAAAGTTAGCTACGTTAAAACCTTACTTTAAACAAAATGGAACAGTAACAGCAGCAACCTCGTCGGGGATTAACGATGCAGCAGCCATGCTCATGCTTATGTCGGAGCAAAAAGCGAATGAGCAAGGCTTAAAACCACTCGGCCGATTAATAGGTTATGCAAGAGCAGGTGTAGAGCCCGTATTAATGGGCACAGGGCCAATCCCTGCTGTACAACAGGTATTTAATAAAACTGGCTTAACAATTGATGACATGGACGTAATAGAATCAAATGAAGCCTTTGCTGTACAAGCATTATGCGTAGCAAATGAATTAAACTTTCCTGAGCATAAAGTAAACCCAAATGGGGGGGCTATAGCGCTTGGCCACCCTGTTGGCGCAACCGGTGCTATTTTATCTACCAAGTGTTTGTACGAACTAAAACGTATTAAAGGCAAGTATGGCTTAGTCACTATGTGTATTGGCGGTGGCCAAGGTATAGCAGCCATTTTTGAAGCGCTGTAATCAGAAAAGTAAATTAAAAAAAGTGCAGAGATTAATACTAACTTTAAGTCGATGCACTTTCTACACCTACCAATACCGTGACACAAAGCAGTCTAAAACTAAAACATATCTGAATTCACAAACGATTAAATACCAAAAAACAAATCTAATCCAAAAGAATGTAAATATTTTGGTTTAACATCCTAATTTATTTAGTCAAAACTGTGTCGTTAAGTTGGGTATATAAAATAATGTGCTATCTTTTTATTATATTAAGTGTAAATAAATACGAGCTAACATGCTGCATCGAGGCACAATTGCCATAGCGTTATTGGCAATCTTTGTTACAAATACAACCTATGCAAACGACTTTGATATACAATTTAGTGGATTTGCCTCTTTAACCCTCAGTTACACTGACGATTCAGATATTGGCTTTGCATCTAGCTACTCAAATGAAAACGAAGCCGGTTTTTCCGCAACCCGAGATTCTATTTTAGGTGGACAAGCTAATATATCACTGGCTAAAAAATGGGATTCGGTTTTTCAAGTTGTAATACAAGATCATGCCTTTAAAAGCTTTGATAATTTTTTAGAGCTGGCCTTTATACGTTATCGCCCTACTCGCCATTGGGCTATTCGGGCTGGCAGGCTAAATAGCGACCTTTATTTGCTCTCTGAATACCCTTACGCAGGGTATGCCTATTTATGGGTGCGCCCACCGCATTCGTATTATTCGTTTGCAAATATTGCCGGTAATTTTGATGGTGTTGATGTTGAGTACAGTAAAGCCATTAACGATGGATTTTTACGTTTAAAGCTCGCTTACGGTAGTTCTACAGCAAAACTACAAGCCTATAATGACGATTTTTTTATTGATTTTGATAATTTAACAACCCTAAGTGCAACATACACTCAAGATGCATGGACTATGCGTTTTTCGCTATCAAGGTCAGATTTTGGAAATTATAAACAAAGCTCGTTGCGTGAGTTTATTGCCGCACTCGACTCAGTACCGCAAAGTATTTGGCCGCAAGCACAAAGCATATCTAACAAATTTAACACCAAAGGCAACAGTATTGAATACGCAGCTTTTGGCGCTACTTACGATAATAATAATTGGCTTATTCAGTCTGAGTTAGGGGTTTCAGAGTCTGATTGGATAGTGGCACCATCTGTAATTAGTGGCTACATCAGTGCAGGTTATAGAGTAGATGATGCAATTTTTTACGCCGGTTTTTCAGCAGCTAAAAACCGCCATGACGTAGTTAAAGTAAACAACCCAGTGTTTTTACCAGGCACACCCGATCAGGTTTCTGTGCCCATACAGCAACTCGCTGTTGCAACTCAAGCCGCTGCTGGAATTACAAATGTTCACCAATACTCAATTAACGTAGGCGTAAAATGGCATTTTTCGGATCGTTTAGTATTTAAAGCCCAGTTAGACCGCTTTGACATAAAGCCTCAAGGTGCTGGGCTGTGGAGCCTTAGTGATCCGTCAGACGCAAATAAAGGCAATAAAGTACATATACTTAGTTTAAATGCTAGTATGGTGTTTTAGTTATGATAAGCGCACGTAACCTAACCCTTAATGTAATGCTCCCCTTATGCCTGCTTTTTGTGAGCTCTTATGCACAATCAACAGAGTTTGCCGTAGTCGTAAATAAGAACAATGCTATAAATAGCCTTTCAAAACGAGAGATTATTGATATTTACATGGGCCGCTATTTAACATTCCCAGACGGTGAAACCTCACAACCCTTTGATTTACCCGCACAGTCAGCACTTAAAAACGATTTTTACTTAAAGCTAGTTAATAAAGACGAGCAAAAAATAAATGCCTATTGGGCTAGGCTGTTATTTTCAGGCCGTGCTAAGCCCCCCTCGCCCTCAGCTTCTGTAAAAGATGCGTTAAACAAAATAGCATCATCACCATTTGCGATTGGCTACATTCCGTTATCGCAAGTGACCGATGCAGTAAAAGTGGTTTATACAGTTGATTAAATTTATTAGCCAAAAACTTTATATACGGGTTGCTCTATCAATAGCAATGGTTGCTATTGTTGTGTCTATCGTCTCGTCCATGCTGTCTTATTACTCAGGCTTTAAAGAAAAGAAAAACACCAATTACCTACTCGTTAAACAACTAGCGCAAACAATGGAAAAAACAGCCGCTATAGCCGCTTACTTAAACGACAAAGAATTAAGCCAAGAAATTGTTAATGGCCTTATCAGTAACGATTTAGTACAAGGCGCGAGCCTACAAGGAGAAACAAACGCAAAAGGCGACATAGCGTTGTTTATTGCCAATGGCACGATTAATAAACAAAAAGAAGCCGTGTCAGTGAAGCTCGTTCACCCTTTTTTAGAAGGCGCCTATATAGGGGTATTATCAATATACCCCGACGATAAATTTATACAGCAACAAGCACAGGCAGCACTTAAAAAAGAATTTATTTTAATGCTAATACAATCTATTGTAATCGCATTTTTTGTCTCGCTGGTTGTGCAGCGCTGGCTTACTCAACCCATTCAAAGCCTAACCGACAGCTTTGCTAAAATAAACCCGAGCGAGCCAGAAACCCTTAAAATGCTAACGTTTAAGCAAGGCAAGCGAGACGAAATAAGCCGCTTAACGCACGGTATAAATGCCCTAATGCACGAGCTACATTTAACCATTAGTAATGAGCAAACACTGCGTAAAAAAACCCAAGCGCTTGAAGCTAAATTTAGACTGATATTTGAACAAGCCAGCGCTGGTATTTGTTTACTTGATGATAAAAACACAATCACCACCTTCAACCCAGCATTTGAGCATTACTTTACGGTACCTGGCGAAAAAGAATTACCAAGTTTGCATTTTCCTGAGCTTTTGGGCAATGTAGACGAACTACAAAGCCTACTAGTCGCTATTCGCTCAGCGCAAAACCCACCGCAAACGACCTTAGATGTAGAATGCAAAGTGGGTCACAAAACGCTCTGGTTTCATTGCTTATTTGTAAGGCTAACCGACCAAAGAGAAAGCAAACGACACTCACACCCACAGCAACTAGTAGAAGTTATTTTACATGATGTAACCGATCGTGCAGAACGTGAACTACAAACCCGCTTTGAAGCCGATCATGACCCACTCACTGGCTTATTAAACCGACGCGCTGGTGAAAAACGCCTTAATAAAGCCTTACAAGAATGCACTGAACACAATCAACACCTAGTTCTTATGATGATAGATTTAGATAAATTCAAACCCATAAACGACACCTACGGCCACGAAGCCGGAGACAAAGTGCTAATTGAAACAGCGCACAGATTTAAAACACTTTTTCATGAAAAAAACGATATGTGTATCCGCTTAGGCGGTGATGAATTTATTGTTGCAAGGCTCGTAACTTTTTACGATAAAGCGGCAACGCATCAGCAAGCTATTACTTTACTTAATGAACTACAACAAGCCATTACTATTGCGCCAAGTAAAACATGTGCAATTGGTGCCAGCATAGGTATTGCGATAGCCCCTACTGATGGCACACAACTTCACCAATTAATGCACAATGGCGATAAAACCCTCTATCACGTAAAAGAAACAGGCCGAGGAAAAGTGGCCTTTTATGACGATATAAAAAATTAGCTAGCGAATGCTATAGCGTTTTTATGGCTTTTAAATAATCTTTATTATAAAAATAAGCCGCTAAACCAAAATACGAAATAACACCTAAATAAGCGATTGGAAAGTGACTATATGCGCTAAGGTAGATAAGCAATAATATAAAGAACAGGCTAATGCTAAAGCAAACCACTGCCAAAAGCCTGCCTAACCAAGATATAGATTGGGCAGCAATATTTAAAACAAACAAAACAATAGCGCCAAATATTACATACCCTAAAGTGTTTAAATCTTCCCCATGCGCTAAACCGTCTTCGCTGTAGTACATCATGTAATGAGCAAGCGGAGTCAGTGCTAATAAAGCCCAGAAACCATAACTACTCCACGTTGATGAAACAAAATAGTGACTACCAATGTTAGGCGCAGGAAACGATGCTTTATATCTATTTTGATTCATAAAAAGTGACCTTTCATTTAGTCTGCTAAGCTTAAATAACTACGCTTATTATTGATTTTTATATAAATAATTACAACTTACCTTATTGACCAAAAATAGTTACACTAGTAAAAAGAGATAAATCAGCCCCCTAAAACATAGATTTACATCCAAACCTTTAAAGTAAATTGAACAATTAAGTTTTTGATTGATAGAATGCCAACCTATTTTTCTATCAAGAGATACAATGGCAAATTTCAATACTCATCTTAATACTGCAGTCATCATTACCGGCTTAGGTTCAGCCACTTTATTATCTGCAGGCCATATCGATTTAAACGGCGCACTTTGGTTATGGTTTTTAGGCTCAATTGGCGGCTTATTACCCGACATAGACTCAGATAACTCTACATCATTGGATACTATTTTTAACTTATTTGCACTGAGCGCTGTATTACTGGTGCTGCATTACATAACCACCAAGCTTATTATTACAATTAGTTTTGTAGAGTTAATTGTGGTGCCATTATTGGTGTACGGATTCATGAAATACATTGTTAGGCCCATTTTTGAATGGATAACCGTACATAGAGGCAGTTGCCACTCGTTATTATTTTTGCTGCTATGCGCGCTATTAACTACGCAAGTAACGTGGAAACTAAACGACCAATCAACCGTACTCGCCGCTACTTTTGCTTGGTTAGCAGGTGGGTTTATTTTACTTGGCGGGTTACTTCATTTATTACTTGATGAGCTTTACAGTGTCGATCTAAATAATGTCACTATTAAACGCTCTTTTGGTACTGCGCTCAAAATTGCCGACTTTGATAATAAACTAATAACGTTAGCATCGGTTATTACCATTGCCGGTTTAATCTATGTAGCCCCGCCTATCGAGCAAACAATTACCGCATTAAGTGATTGGTCTGATTTTAGGTTTTTATCTTAAAAAGAGCGTTTAATAGCTTAAATCAATGCCACTTTGCTAGTTTAAGTTTTATTAAACGTACTCATTTTAGCCTTTTTGTAATTAATTATTATTTTTATTGGTTTAACTGAAATTTTTAAATCGCTTTACCTGTCTTATAGCAGCAATACTTTCACCTGTTTGATGTGTGCAAAGCGACTGAAACTTTTAAAGCGTCAAATATAAAATTACAAGAGGACCATAATGGAATTTACACATAAACGCACCACCCTAGTTACAGCATCGTTATTGTTGATATTAGCAATATCACAGGGTATTTATTCAGCGCTTTATACTGCTGAAATTAGTTTTTCAAGGCAAGTTGCGTGGGGGCTAGAGGCACTGGTATTTACTTTACTTGTTGCCTTTGCAGGCACGGCTATGGTGCAAGCAAAAAACGCTCAGTTAGGCTGGTCTGCTATCGCGTTTAGCGCAGTACTTAACATAGTGCAGGTAAGCGTTGGCCTTACGTTGTTTTCAACATTTGGTAAAGTGGCGGGCACAGTAGAAGGCGCACAACCTTTAATTGGTGGCGTGGTGTCGTTGTCATTCATGATTTACTACGCAGCTAAATTGTTATTGGGTTTAGCAGCACTTGTATTTGGCTTATCATTTATTGCTAAAGGTGGCAAAGCCTTAGGTAGCCTTACAGCCCTTGCAGGCGCAGTTGCAATGCTTGCCAATGCAATATTAATTACCTGTGGCCGTGATGGATTCTTGCCATCAGGTGTTGCTGGCGCATCAGGTATGATTGCAACATTACTTTTAGCAATCTGTTTATTTAGCCTTAACCGTAAAGCAGACTAAGGTTAAAACCTTACAAGTAATGTGCTTATTTAGATAAGTTATAAACATCGGCGTGTATTAAAGTGCTAATCCGCCGATGTTTTACATTTGGTCACAGCGATCTTATTTTTAAGATAGATTCACAAAGAGGATTAGAGGCGCTTCGCTTTTAGAGCGCTAATAGATTGAATCAAAATTTATAAGATTAGACGCTCTCTTTGACTAAAACGCTCAATCATGTTCTATAAATAACTTGGTGATATAATTATTGCCATTATCTTGGATATAATGTATTTCAACATAACCTCCATTAAAAATAACCTTATTGTTATATTTCCGGTTTGCAAAAAAATATGGCGCAGTTTGATAGTTATTATATTTAAAAGTCGCTCCTGACACTGAAAAACTCTGTGTTCGACTTGCTCCTTCTTTTTCTACTAATTTTTCAATTTCGCCTGTTACAACTCTCTGCTCATGCGATTTTATTTTAGCTATATATTGCATTTTCGAATATAAAGAAGCTGTAGAAGCAAGATTGTAAAGAATAAATATAAAAAATAAGACGAAGAAATTAAACTTAAAAAAACGTTTAATATATAAATCGTATAATTTTTTGAGCCTCCCAATAAAGATGAAACTAATAACTATAAAAAGCACATATGGCAAAAATTCAATGCTATTAAAGCTTATTGTTGTTTCGTAGTAAATTTTCATCATATGCACTTAAAATGCCTCAACTTTGGCAAGTCTAAATCAAGCACCACGTTCAAAAAAAGATAAAACTTTAAAGACCAATCCATAAAGAGGATTAGAGACGCTGCGATTTTAGGGGTTATAACTAACTTAGATTAAAAGCTTTTAACAACCCCATCTTTTGATGTACGAAGTCAAGATTTGTTACAGCACAGTGTGTAAATACAGCCAGAAACTGGACTGACATTGGCTTTTTCTAATGGGTGTATTGTTAATTTGCATTACTCATTGCTGTAATTAAGCTTTCAACAAACTCAAAACCACCATTACGACTAAATAATAAAATAAAAAACGCGAGTAAAAATAAACGTAAACTAGATTTGAGCTTAGCCATAGCTAGTAAACGTTGCGTGTTCATATTGCTATCAAATAATGAACTAACAAAGACACTGATTAGAAAATTAAAATATGACAATTCTTTAGCAGTGCTATCTGCTAACCAAAAATGATTCAAAGCTTTAAACCCTACAACGAATCTTTGTACAGCTAATAAAAAAATAAGCATAGAACTACCAACAACTAGCAAAATGGTATATCCATGTTCCAATGAAATTTGAGGCGTATTCATATATCCCTGTGCAAATTAAAGCCCAAATAACAGGCTAAAAATTGTTGGCTAAAATGTTGTGGAACGAAAACAGCCAACTGTTTTTTATCCTTATTTATTAGCTTTTTATATGCCATCTTCTTCTGCGGCACGTTGCTTTATTTTTGGTAATTGTATATAAAAAGTTATATACACAATTACTAAAGGGAAAAAGCCAACCCAAGTTAAGTCATGGAATACCCAAAAATATGCAAACCAAGTTTGAATACCAATTAAAGTAAACAATTTCAGTAATCGAGGAAAAAGTAAAAGACTCCCCATACCTAAAACAGGAAAAGCGAATATACAATTCCCAGCCAATGATAGCAGAAAATACCCAAAGCTTTCAGGAAACTCTAAACCAACAACAAATTTAGAATAAATGAGATCTGCGTAGAAAGGCAATAAGCCTAACAAAACAAAATACGTTAAGAATTTTTCATCCTTTTTTATTTTAGTTTGTTGGCGGTTTCTCTCCGCTAATTTTTCGAGCGCATCCATTTCTGAAGATTCCTTTGCATATAACAGCTTATTGAACACCACTTTGGGGGATTATAACACCCCAAAACGGCGTATATTACGTTGCTTGAAAATCACACCAAACAACTCGTTTATAAATCAGGCAATAACAATTGCTACCCAGTAGCCTTTGTTATTTAACCCCATAACGCATGTTAATAATGTTATGGGACAAAACTCAAACCACTGTATTTATGACGAGAATTAACAAGACACTCATTCAATTCATTTAGACTTACACCCATCTTAATTTCAAAATTTAATATGGGTTTCTTGTTAATTTTTTCTCA
>NZ_PNCT01000027.1:0-101424 GCF_005887365.1 Pseudoalteromonas sp. S3785
GCTGATAGCTGATAGCTGATTAGTGAAGAATACGCGCTCTAATTGTACCTTCTACTGCACTTAGCTCTTTAAGTGCAACTTCTGATTGATCGGTATCTACGTCAATAACTACATAACCAATTGATTCATCAGTTTGTAAGTACTGAGCGGCAATGTTAATACCGTGCTGGGCAAATGCTTGGTTAATTTGCGTAAGTACACCTGGGCGGTTGTGGTGTACATGCAATAAGCGGCTACGGTTAGCAAGTTCTGGCAGCGAAACCTCAGGGAAATTAACAGCCGTAATAGTTGAACCATTATCTGAGTATTTAGCTAATTTACCGGCTACTTCAATACCAATGTTTTCTTGCGCTTCTTGGGTTGAGCCACCAATGTGCGGCGTTAATATAACGTTGTCGAATTCGCGCAGTGGCGATACAAATTCTTCTTCGTTAGATTTTGGCTCAACAGGGAATACATCAATAGCAGCGCCGCTTAGTTTTTTCTCGCTAAGCGCTTCTGCTAGTGCATCAATATCTACCACAGTACCGCGTGAAGCGTTGATTAAAATAGAACCTTGCTTCATTACGGCAAGCTCAGCAGTGCCAATCAGGTTTTTAGTTTGCGGTGTTTCTGGTACGTGTAAACTAATAATATCAGCGCGCTGTAAAAGCTGTGTTAGGTTATGAATTTGCGTGGCATTACCTAAAGATAGCTTATCTTCAATATCGTAATATTCTACGGTCATACCAATGTTTTCAGCCATAATACCAAGCTGCGTACCAATGTGGCCGTAGCCAATAATCCCGAGTGTTTTACCGCGAGCTTCAAATGAGCCTGTTGCTGTTTTTAACCAGCCGCCACGGTGCGCTGCTGCATTACGTTGTGGAATACCACGTAATAACAAGAGTATTTCGCCAAGTACCAGCTCTGCGACAGAGCGCGTGTTTGAAAACGGTGCGTTAAATACCGCAATACCGCGCTCGCGCGCTGCGTTTAAGTCAACTTGGTTAGTACCAATACAAAAGCAACCAATGGCTACTAGCTTTTCAGCTGAGTCTAAAACGGCTTGATTAATATGAGTACGAGAACGAAGCCCTACAAAGTGCACATCTTTAATACGCTCTTTAAGTTCGTCCTCAGGTAGCGATGTTTTTACGTAATCGATGTTGCTGTAACCATTACGTTTAAGCGTTTCTACAGCGCTTTGGTGAACACCTTCAAGCAAGAGAATTTTAATTTTGTCTTTTGCTAACGATACCTTACTCATAACCTCATCCTATTTAATTTGTGGCCCATTTTTAGTGCCGATAATTACTTTATCAGCACCGCGCATCGCAAATAGGCCGTTGGTAACTACGCCAACAATTGAATTAATTTGTGTTTCAAGTTGTTTGGCATTACTAATACTTAAATTGTGTACATCTAAAATAACGTTACCGTTATCGGTTACTACGCCTTGGCGGTAAACAGGGTCGCCACCAAGTTTTAATAATTCACGCGCTACGTAGCTGCGTGCCATGGGTATAACTTCTACCGGAAGTGGGAAGTCGCCCAATGTATCTACTAATTTTGTGTCATCAACAATACACACAAACTGTTTTGCAACGGCTGCGACTATTTTTTCGCGGGTAAGTGCTGCGCCGCCGCCTTTGATCATTTCGTTATGGGCATTAATTTCATCTGCGCCATCTACATAAACATCAAGCACATCTACATCGTTTAGCTCAAACACTTCAATACCTAATGCTTGTAGGCGCGCTGTTGAAGCCTCAGAGCTAGATACCGCCCCCGTTATGGTGTCTTTTACTGTGCCTAGGGCATCAATAAAATGATTTACGGTAGAGCCTGTGCCTACACCAACAATGGTGTTTTCTTTTACAAACTCGAGTGCAGCCCACGCAGCTGCTTTTTTTAATTCGTCTTGCGTCATTGTTATGCTCATGTTTCAAATGTGTAGTGGGTGTATATTACCAGTGATAAATTTTATCAGGAGTAATAATGGTTTTAAGTGGAACATCCCACGATTCAATTGGCAGTGCATCTACTTTTTGGCAGCTGTGTGCTAGGCCAATAAGTTGCGGTTTTTGCCAATTGTATGCGTGTAATTGCGCCAGTGTTTTATCGTAAAATCCACCCCCCATTCCTAATCGGTTACCTTGATTATCAAATGCAACAAGTGGCATCAGTAAGTAATCTAAATCAGTTAATGGGCATATTTGAGAGCAGTTCAGCTTAGGCTCCAAGATACCATAGCGATTTGCCCTCATGGGTGAGTTTTTTTCATAGCGTTGAAATAGCAACGTAGCCCCATTAAACGGGTGTATAACGGGTAAGTAAAGAGTATGGCCTTGTCGCCATAACTCGTTAATTAACAACGATGTATCTAATTCTCCATCGTTACTAAAGTAAATGGCTATCTGTTTTTTCGAGGCTGTTTTCTCGCTATTTAGCTGTTGAGTAAAATTCAACTTTAGCTGTGCAGCGGCTTTTTCTTGCTGCTTTTTTGATAAATTATTGCGTAATTGGCGAATAGATTGGCGTATTTGTGTACGTTTATTGCTCATTGTAATTACGCACCTTCGATTAAATAGACACTAAATCAGGAAAAGCTAAGTAAACAGCAAGCACAATCAGTAGTAAAACGGCGGTGGCAATCAGTGAATATAACAAAATATTGCTACGCGCTTTAACAGGTTCATCGAGCTGCTCGTCAAGCATTAGATCATCTTCTTGCCACTCATCGCTTTCGTCTGCAGGGCTTTTTAGCTCATTGGTTGGAAGCCTTTGTTCTAGCTCTTCTAGCTTTTCTTCTAGGCGGATCAGGCTGCTTGTTATGTAATCGAGGGCATCAAAAATCCGTTCATCACGCTGACTAGCTGCACTAGGGTTTTGAGGAGGCTGCTCACCTGTGGCTTGTAACTTACTTTTAATGCCTAAACTTGCGAGTAATTTGGCTTGCTTTAGGGCTTTGTCTTTATTGCTTGGTGCAAAGAGTGTCTTGCCGTTAAAAAACTGTGTTACTTTATCTTCAGACGTTTTTAGTTTATTTGCTAAATTAACGCAGGCAGTTTTAGTCTCAGTGCCCTCAGCGAGCCCTACAAACATAACGCGAAAATTATTGGCCATTTACTTATCCCTTAAGCTTTTATTATGCAAAGAGTATATACCTAAAACAGCAAGTAATTCGAGGGCTCGCTAAAACTCATTACTAACTTTTGCTTTAGATATAAAAACGGCCCTTAAAAGGGCCGTTTTTTAACTTAATGCGTTGGCTTAAAGGCCAGCAGCTGCGCGTAGTGCATCTGCTTTATCTGTACGTTCCCAAGGGAATTCGTCACGACCAAAGTGACCGTAAGCCGCTGTTGGTTGATAAATTGGGCGCTCTAAATCAAGCATTTGAATTAAGCCATAAGGGCGTAGGTCAAAGTGCTCGCGAATCAGTTCGATTAAGCGACCTTCTTCAAGCTTGCTTGTACCAAAGGTTTCAACGCTGATAGAGGTAGGCTCTGCAACACCAATTGCGTAAGATACTTGCAGCTCACACTTATCAGCAAGGCCTGCAGCCACTACGTTTTTAGCTACGTAGCGTGCAGCATATGCCGCTGAGCGGTCAACTTTTGATGGATCTTTACCAGAGAAAGCACCACCACCGTGACGTGCCATACCACCGTATGTATCTACAATAATTTTACGACCTGTTAAACCACAGTCGCCCATAGGTCCGCCAATTACAAAACGACCCGTTGGGTTAATGAAAAATTTAGTCGCGCTTGTAATAAGCTCGGCAGGAAGTACCGGCTTAATGATGGTTTCCATCACGGCTTCTACTAAATCATTTTGCGAGATTTCTTCAGCGTGCTGAGTAGAAAGTACAACTGCATCAATACCTACTGGCTTGCCGTTTTCGTATGCAAAAGTTACTTGCGATTTTGCATCTGGGCGTAACCAATTAAGCTCGCCGCTTTTACGTACTTGGGCTTGGCGCTGTACTAAACGGTGTGAGTAAGTAATTGGCGCAGGCATTAACACTTCTGTTTCGTTACATGCATAACCAAACATTAGGCCTTGGTCGCCAGCACCTTGTTCTTCAGGGCTAGTACGGTCTACACCTTGGTTAATATCAGGAGACTGCTTACCAATGGTGTTTAAAATAGCACACGAGTCTGCATCGAAACCCATGTCTGAATGCGTGTAGCCAATTTCACGTACTGTTTTACGTGTAATTTCTTCAATATCAACCCATGCGCTAGTCGTGATTTCACCACCAACCATAACCATACCGGTTTTTACGTAAGTTTCGCACGCAACACGGGCATGAGAGTCTTGCTCTAGGATAGCATCAAGTACCGCATCAGAGATTTGATCGGCGATTTTATCCGGATGACCTTCAGAAACAGATTCAGAAGTAAATAAATGTTTTGCCATTGTATTTCTGCTCACAAATATTGCGCTTCACAAACGTCGGTATTAGCGCTAAAAAATTAAGGGGCGTATTTTATCTAAAACGAAACTGCTTGCATAGTGTTTTTACGCCTAGACGTCTAAATAAAATGAGTAATCACTTTTTGGTCTTAAAAAATATTCATAATAGCCCATTTTTATGGGGTTTTTAATTGCACACAGCACCCACATTAAGTAAGAATGGTTGCTATAACAGCTCTTAAGTTACTTAAGGGTATAAACGAGCACATTAGTACCCGCGCAAATACACATAAAGGTAGGAGAATTCATGCCATCTCGCAAAGAACTTGCAAATGCTATTCGCGTCTTGTCAATGGACGCAGTACAAAAGGCCAAATCTGGTCACCCTGGAGCCCCTATGGGCATGGCCGATATCGCAGAAGTATTATGGCGCGATTATCTAAAGCATAATCCAACTAATCCAGAGTGGGCTGACCGTGACAGATTTATTCTTTCAAACGGCCACGGTTCAATGCTTATTTATTCTCTGCTGCACCTAAGTGGTTACGACTTACCAATTGATGAAATTAAAAACTTCCGTCAAATGCATTCAAAAACACCTGGCCACCCAGAGTACGGTTACGCGCCAGGTATCGAAACCACTACGGGCCCATTAGGTCAGGGGATCACAAACGCGGTTGGTATGGCACTTGCTGAAAAAGCATTGGCTGCACAATTTAACCGTGAAGGTCACGACATTGTTGATCATTACACCTATGCATTTATGGGTGATGGTTGTTTAATGGAAGGTATTTCTCATGAAGCATGTTCACTTGCGGGCACCTTAGGCCTAGGCAAGTTAGTTGCTTTTTGGGATGACAATGGCATTTCAATCGATGGTGAAGTAGAAGGTTGGTTTAGCGATGATACACCAGCACGTTTTAAAGCGTATGGCTGGCACGTAATTAGTGGCGTAGATGGCCACGATAGCGACGCAATCAGTGCTGCAATAGCTGAAGCTAAAAGTGTTACCGATAAACCAACGCTTATTTGTTGTAAAACAGTGATTGGTTATGGCTCGCCTAACAAGTCGGGTAGCCACGATTGTCACGGCGCACCTTTAGGTGATGACGAAATTACAGCATCTCGCGAATTTTTAGGTTGGACTGGCGAGGCATTTGAAATTCCTGAAGATATTTACGCACAGTGGGATGGAAAAGCTAAAGGGCAAGAACTTGAATCAAGCTGGGACGAAAAGTTTGCAGCGTACGCAGATGCGTACCCAGAGCTAGCAGCAGAATTTAAACGTCGTACAGCTGGCGATTTACCTGCTGATTGGGCACAAAAATCACAAGAGTACATAGAGCAGTTACAAGCAAACCCTGCAAATCCAGCATCGCGTAAAGCATCACAAAATGCATTAAACGCCTTTGGCCCAATTTTACCAGAATTCATGGGTGGCTCAGCCGACTTAGCTGGCTCAAACTTAACAATTTGGGATGGCTCTAAAGGATTAACTGCAGACGATGCAAGTGGTAACTACGTTTATTACGGTGTACGTGAGTTTGGTATGTCGGCAATTATGAACGGTATTGCCCTTCATAAAGGCTTTATTCCTTACGGTGCTACTTTCTTAATGTTTATGGAATATGCGCGTAACGCTGTACGTATGGCTGCACTAATGAAGCAACCAAGCATTTTTGTATACACACATGATTCAATCGGTTTAGGTGAAGACGGTCCAACTCACCAACCGGTAGAGCAAATTGCTAGCATGCGTTTAACGCCAAACTTATACAACTGGCGCCCGTGTGACCAAGTTGAGTCGGCAATTGCATGGCAACAAGCTATAGAGCGTAAAGATGGCCCTACATCACTTATTTTTACTCGCCAAGGCCTTGAGCAACAATCGCGTGACGCTCAACAATTAGCAGATGTTAAAAAGGGCGGGTACATCCTTAGCTGTGACGGCAACCCTGAGCTAATTATTATTGCTACTGGTTCTGAGGTACAACTAGCGCAAGACTCAGCAAAAGAACTACGCAGCCAAGGTAAAAAGGTACGTGTTGTCTCTATGCCGTGTACTGATGCGTTTGAAGATCAAAGCGCCGAATACAAAGAAAGCGTACTACCTTCAGCCGTTACACGCCGCTTAGCAGTAGAAGCAGGTATTGCTGATTACTGGTACAAGTACGTAGGCCTAAATGGCGCAGTAGTAGGTATGACGACCTTTGGTGAGTCTGCACCAGCAAATGAGCTGTTTGAGTTCTTTGGTTTTACAGTAGAAAACATTGTGAATAAAGCAAACGCCTTGTTTTAATCAATTGATTTAATATTTTAAAGCCCGCCCTGTGTAAATCAGGGCGGGCTTTTTTTATTTCAGAGCTGACAGATTTAAGCTATCAGCTGTCAGTTTAACTCACAGGTAAATTTACAATGGGGGGGAGGTTTTAGCACTAGTTATTTATAAAAAGTTGTAGTGAAAGTCGTGCTTTAGGCGGCGTAAAACAATCAAAGCTGTTACCATAAATGATGATTGGCTATGACTTCAAAGGCGTTTAGAGCTAATTCATTAGTTTTAAGCGTATACTAAGGCTGGTAAACGTCCAAATAAAGGTAATTACAGCATAAAATTATTTTTGCTCTAAAAATTAGTTTGCAGTATCATTTCGGGCACAGACTCATTTACAAGGAAGAAATATGTCTTGGTCAAAACTCAATAAAACTATCAATGCCCATTCTGTAATCCCTCTTGACGCGCTAAGTTGTCGTGATTTTGGTGTTAATCTCCCCGTTAATTTTCCATTTAATAAAGTTAAATTTACTTGCCAAGCTCTCGCTATGCTATCGCAGCTCAATGACTATGATTTAAAAATGGTCAGTGCCGATATCATTCAAATATGCGCGAACCCTAATGCCACAAACTCAATTAAGCATAGCCGTAACCCGCTGCGCCGTTTGTGGCGAACAAAGTACCCGTTCCGTAATTACCATTTTTTGATAGAATACTCACTTAAAAATAATTCTATCAATTTGGAAGATATACTTTTCGACAGGCAATTACAGGGATCTAAAGATAATTTTGCTGCAGAGCGTACGATGCTTTATGAAGTCCAAAGGCTTAGTAATCACACCTATGAAAAAGCAATAAGCAAAGAAGAAATAAGAGAAATACAAGGAGCATGGAAAGCTGATCCTATTCCGGTTACGCGTGTCAATACACAGCACGCAGCAGTCAATGGTATGCAAAATGAGCTTACCAAAGCTACATGGTTAATGGGTACTCACCTTGATAGAGCCTATGAGGGAGACGGCATAAAAGCTTATACCTTGTTTCATAACCCCACAGATCGAGCAAAGCTCGATTTAGTGGAGTGCGTATTTGATAAGCGCTTAGGTACAAAATCCCATAATGCCCAGCATTTAGCGGCCGTGCTGGCACAAAATAATCAGCAAGGAAAGCAGGTGAAATGGCTGGCGCACAGCCAAGGGGCAATCATTTTTTGCGCCGCGCTAGAACATTATCGCATTCACTATGGTAAGCCACTTACAGGTCAGCAACTCGCGGTGCATGGCTCAGGCTCAAATGTCGAACGTTTAAAACGCATTGCTAACAGTACGGGCTTAAAAGTAGTCTCAGTGCGTAATAACCCCTATGACTTAGTGCCTAACTTAGCGGGGCGTAATGACTTATCATCAAGCAGTCTTGTCCGTTCGATGAAATTTAAAGGCTTAGTTACAGGTGATGATGCTTTTGCAAGCCCACACACTTTGCCATTTTTAGGCCTAATCACCTATGCAGACCAACTGCAAATGCTGGGCTATAACGATAAGGCCGATATAGTAAGAAAGTTTATTAAAACTCTACCGCCTACGGATGCGCGATTATGATCAAATTAACCAAAGCTTTTTACCGTGGTTTTGTAGGAGGCCCTAATTTTGAAAATTGCACCCACCACCGTCTTATTCTAGAAGACAAGCTGATAACACTCGATGTGCCTGATAGCAACGTCTCAGCAGTGCCGTCTACCATTGATGTCTCGTTTCCTTATAATTCAACCAGCTGGTTTAACCAACATAAAAAAAACTATTTACACCATGAATACGTGCATATGCTCACTGAAAACTGGATGTATTTGCCTCCAGTAAGTTATTTACTAAGCAGTGAGTATGGCATGTTTAGTTGCCAACTAAGAATTAAGCAAACTAATAAAATCAATGTTCTTGATACTATGCAATTAAGACGCTTTGTAATTGATGAGTATGATAATTATCATTGGGGGTCAGATGGTTATAACACTAAGCTTCAAAATGATACTAAGCTAGAGTCGAATAAAAGAGCAAACCCATGGGAAGGCGAAGCACTGAAAAAGGAAATTTTAGGGCGCGTTGAATCTTATGGTTATCCGCCACTGCCGGCAGCTAAAGGAGTAATTATTAATGATCGCCAATGGGTGTTTTATCAAATAAAGAAAAGTAATAAGCGTTCTCGTCAAGACTTTTATTGTTTACCATTAAGTGAGCATGCATTTTTAGAGGTTGAATTTAATCATCGTGTTGACCGCTCAGATAAGCATAAAAAATGGGCTAAGCATGCACTTGAATCACAGCAGCGAATTATGGAATCAATTAAACTCAGTGATTTACCCCCCGATCACGATAATTTAATTACTGATAATTCTAAGAATGATTAATTTAGCCAAGGCTTTTTACCGTAGTTTTATTGGCGGGCCTAGTTTTGAAAACTGCATCCACCATCGTCTTATTCTAGAAGATAAGCTACTCACTCTCGATGTGCCGGATAGCAATGTCGCAGCTGTACCATCTTCCATCGATATCTCATTTCCGCATAATTCAACCAGCTGGTTTAACCAACATAAAAAAAACTATTTACACCATGAATACGTGCATATGCTCACTGAAAACTGGATGTATTTGCCACCAGTTAGTTATTTGCCCAGTAGTGAGTATGGCATGCTCAGTTGTCAGTTACGGATTAAACAAACCAATAAAATCAATGTTCTTGATACTACGCAGTTAAGACGCTTTGTAATTGATGAGTATGATAATTATCATTGGGGACCTGATGGTGACAACACTGAAATTAAAAATGATACTACCTTAGAATCTAGTAAAATGGCCGTCCCCTTTGAGCCTGATGAGTTAGAAGAAGAAATCTTAGGCCGTATTGAGGTTTATGGTCAACCGCCATTACCGGCGGCTAAAGAGATAATTATTAATAATTACCAGTGGGTGTTTTACCAAGAATGCAGAGGTAATGTTCTTTCTCGCCACGATTTTTATTGTTTGCCATTAAGTGAGCATGCTTTTTTAGAAGTAAAGTTTAACCATCGTGTTGATCGCTCTGACAAGCATAAAAAATGGGCTAAGCATGCACTTGAATCACAACAGCGGATTATGGAAACAATAAAGCTCAGTGATTTACCTCCAGATCACGATAATCTAATTACTGATAATTCTAATAATGCTTAAATTAGCTAAGGCTATTTCTGCCTTTCATGGGTTTTAACACTTTCTCTAAAGCGAAGCTCCTCTTAGTTCTCTTTGTGTATAGATTACTAAAAGCTCTGTTAGAGGTTCATAACCCTTTGCCCAAAGTCTATTTCCGCCATAATATTTTTATTTTAAACTTTTGCTTCTTGATGAGTAATTTTCACAGCGCTTTCCTTGCAAGGCATTTTTCTATCAGGCAAGGTAGTGCGATAAAATTTATAAACAAAAATCTTAAATTAATAGCAGGAGCTAAAATGTCTCAGTTTGAAAATGTAAGCGTAATTAAAAAAGCCAATGTATATTTTGACGGTAAAGTATCAAGCCGTACCGTGGTGTTTAATGATGGCACAACCAAAACGCTAGGTTTTATGCAACCGGGCGAATTTGTATTTGATACCAGTAAAAAAGAATTAATGGAGCTTTTAGGTGGCCAGTGGGAGATTTTATTACCAGGCGAGAGTGAGTGGAAAACATTTACCGCGGGTGAATCATTTAACGTTGATGCCAATGTTAGCTTTAAAGTAAAAGTAAGTGAGTTTGCTGACTATTGCTGTTCGTATACAGACTAAACGCTTAAGGCTAGACGTCTGAAAGCCCATAGTTTATGGGCTTTGCATAAACTTTGCACAACGTATGATTTAAATCAGTTTGAGTAACAAATTAATTTTAAAAAACAGTGCTTTTTCCTTGTGTTAATCTAAATAGCCCCCAATACTATTTATGAGGTAACAAATAAAAGGATACCCTATGAAAATTAATCTTTCTGGTCACCATGTAGACGTTACTAACTCTATTAGAGAGCATATCAACGAAAAGTTTTCAAAAATCGAGAGCCACTTTCCATCACTTATTGCACTCGACATTATATTGTCTAAAGAGCATCACAAAATCCAAGCAGAAATTAGCACAAATTACGAAGGTGCGCGTATATCGGTAAAAGGGGAAAATGAAGTTATGTACCCAGCGATTGCCAGCGCAGCTAAAAAACTCGATGCAGCACTAAAACATCGAAAAGGGCAAATAAAAGCAAATTTACACGAAAAGCCTGTAAGCACAACGCCAGAAATAGCGCATGAGATCATCCAAGAGATGGAGCTAAAATAACCTTTAGTCCCAAAGTACTATAAAAAAGAGCCTTATGGCTCTTTTTTATTGCCTTGATTTTAGGTAAGTTGTTCTCTCTTTATGTTTTTTAATTATAAAACTTAATCTTTTGTATATATAACACACACATATTGAGAAATTAATGCAGCAAACACACACTTCTTGGAAATCTCGATTGGGCGCCTTAGGCCCTGGTATCTTAATGGCAACCGCCGCAATAGGTGGCTCCCATTTGGTTGCATCCACTCAAGCTGGCGCATTATTTGGCTGGCAACTATTTTGGCTTATATTGGCGGTTAATGTATTAAAATACCCATTTTTTCGTTTTGGTATGGAGTACACATTAGTAACTAAAAACAGCTTAGTAGAAGGCTATAAAAATAAAGGCCCTGTCTATTTTTATAGTTTTATAGGGCTAAACATACTTGCTGCCATAGTAAATACTGCTGGTGTATTGCTGCTCACAGCAAGTTTACTGCATTATGCATTGCCTGTAGTGATAGAGGTAACCCTGCTGTGTTGGATATTGCTCGGGGTATGCTTAGCTATATTATTGTTAGGGCACTTTAAAGCGCTCGACAGCGTTGCAAAAGGCATTATGGGGCTATTAACGCTTGCTACTGTTATTGCGCTGGTTATTGCGTTTAGTAATGGCCCAATGGCGCCAGCTGATTATGTTGGTCCATCACCATATGAGCTTGCTATGCTTAGTTTTATGGTCGCATTAATGGGTTGGATGCCAGCACCAATAGAAATATCAGCGCTTAGCTCGCTATGGCTTAAAGAAAAACAAGCGCAGCAAACAGTGTCTAAAAGCCAAGGCTTGTTTGATTTTAATTTAGGCTATTGGTTAACAGCGTGCTTAGCCTTAGTATTTTTTAGCTTAGGAGTGCTGGTGCAATATGGGCAAAGCAGCAATATAGAGCTTGGTGGGGTTGCCTTTGCTAAACAGCTTATTGATATGTATGCACTCACAATAGGCGAATGGGCAAGGCCGCTTGTATCAGCTATTGCCTTTTTATGTATGTTTGGCACTACGCTAACTGTACTTGACGGCTACGCGCGCACGCTAGACGAATCTCATAAATTACTTGGCTTTGGGCAGTCAAAACACAGCCTAAATATTTGGTTAATACTACAAGCACTTGCCGGTATGGCGGTTATTTTATTTTTTAAATCAGCTCTTAGCCCCATGCTTACCTTTGCCATGACACTAGCCTTTGTAACAACACCTGTTTTTGCATGGCTTAACTTTAGCCTTGTACGCTCAGAGCCCGCCATTAAACACAGTGTACTATTGCGCAGCTTAACTTGGTTAGGTTTAGTGTACTTGGTTGGTTTTGCTGTTGCGTTTGTAGTGTGGAAACTAGCAGCCTAAATATAGCTTTTTACTTTAGGGCTTTAATTAAAGCCCTAAAGCATTAAATCCAAGGATTAAATGGGGTATAAATGGATATTAGAACAGACGCGCTTTCAAACCCACACATTATAAAGTTACTACAAGCACATCATAACGATATGCTAAAACACTCGCCTGTTGAGAGCGTACATGCGCTGGATGTAACTAAACTCACCCAGCCCGATATAACTTTTTATAGCTTGTGGGTTGATAATAATTTAGCGGGTGTTGGCGCATTAAAAGCGCTAAATACAACGCATGGCGAAATTAAATCAATGCGCACCTCAAGCAGTTATTTATGCCAAGGTATAGCCGCTAAGTTACTCACGCATATTATTGAGCAAGCAACACAGCGAGGTTATAAAAAGTTAAGCTTAGAGACTGGAACAGCAGAGGCATTTTTGCCCGCACAAAAGCTTTACACTCAATTTGGTTTTAAAGAATGCGAACCATTTGGGAATTATGAGCAAGATCCGTATAGCTTGTTTATGAGTAAAGTGCTTTAAAGTGAGTAGGGGATATTATGGTTTATAACGTTGAACTTGAAGCCCCAGCACTGGATGAATTTGCTAATTTACGTACACAAGTAAAGTGGCAAAATCCTGACGATGAAATTTTAAAAGCAAGCATCGAAAACTCACTTTTTTGGGTCACTGTATACGACACTGATAAGTTGATAGGCACTGGGAGAGTAATTGGTGATGGCGCAATGTATTTTTATATTCAAGATGTAATTGTTGCGCCAAGTTATCAAAAACAAGGCATTGGTCATTTAGTTATGACCCACATTGAAAACTACCTAAGCAGCACCTGCTCTAATGGCGCGACAATAGCTTTATTAAGTGCTCACGGAAAAGAGAGTTTTTATACACAATATGGTTATGTAAAACGCGATGGCGATGCTTTAGGATTAGCAATGTGTAAGTTTATTAGCAAGTAATAATAAATATTGCTGATTTTTTTTATATTTTCCATTAACTCTGTAAGTCGGGTTGTTTCTAGTTAACTCATTATCCAACCTACGTCTAAAGGTAGGTTGGTTAAGCCGAAGGCGCCATCCAACAAAGTTATAGGTTCACGCCTGAAGCTCCGCTGCTAGCGCTGAGCTGAGGTAAATTAATATCTAACTCAGCTCTTTTATCGCGTTACTTATCCCATCTAAACTCAGCGCATACATGCGATTGTTCATTAACTGTGTAATCAATGCTATTTAGAGTCAACAGATTAATGTTAAGTGGCTATTATTTTGTAGTAAGTTAGTAAGTTAGTAAGTGATTTGATAAGTTAGCCGGGTAAAGATATTAATATGCATGTTATGAAACGGCATACTATTAGGTTTTATTATTTGATGTTTAATCTACAAGGAAGAAACCATGAAATTTGATATGGCAATTACAGACAACTTCGCATCATTTTATGATGAAAAAGAAGGAAGTCATATTTTCATAGATAGTTTTGATAATGAAAATTTTGAAGTGAGAGTAGGAAGCTTAGAAGATTCGAAGCCCGTTGGTAATGTAGTTGCTTTTACTGATGCTGAACTGAATTCGAAGTTATTGGAGTTATATAATAAGCACATTGGAGGTGCATAAAATGATTACTGAAGCTGAAATATCTGCATTAGAAAGTTCGGTCAATGAAATACTCCGTAAACACAATATGTCATTTAAAATGTCAAAACACTTTGTCAAAGATAGGATGAATGACTCTCGTAACACCCCAATGATTATGATTGCTGAACTAAACAGTATATTTAACCGTTTAACCGCGAGACATAAAGAGAACATTTTAAACCTTAAGCACAATAGTACATTTAATATTCGGTGCACAATCTCACATATTAATATGCCGTGCGCTGTAAATAAGATTCAAAGCCATTCTGGTGAGCATCATGAGAACATTGTAATTACAGTAATGAGAAAAGCTGAATGGAAATCAAAGGACTCTGTAGAGTTCTTAATTTAACTATAAATAATAAAATAGAGACTCTAAAAACTAAAACTTGAGTTTTTAAAGTCTGGCGCAATGAGCAAACGTGATTTATTTTCAGAATTAACGACAGCACTTGATGATGCTAAAGCACATTCACAAGGAAAACTTACGTTACGTACTCATGCGGTAAATGATATTAACGATCTTGCTATCTCACCCGATGAAATAGTGAATATTCGAAAAACATTTAATATGTCACATCATTTTGGTATGAAAGGGAATTACACCTAATTATTCTAAAATAAGTTCTTTAAAAAGCTCCTTTTGCTCTTCAGTAAGCTCTGTAAGAGCTAAAAATTCCACAATATCTAAAACTAAATCGCTATCAATATTGAAAATTAGCTCTTCAAACATATGTTTTTGTTGATTCTTGAGCTTTTTTTTAGAAATTAGTATCAATTGTTTTCGAAAGGTCTTGAACCATAAACTCCCTTTTTTACTTTCGATGAAAATATAGCCTACGATTACTTTAAAAATTGTATCTATATTGTCTAGATTTGAAAGTATAGCCTTCAATTCCAGCTTAGGACCCCCTAACTTTATATACATGCTGATAGAATTACCCAAGTCAAAGACACTATCATTTATGTAATTAAGAATTAATTCTTCTTTTTCTTTGTTACTTACTTTTTTTTCTATTTCAGGTATGGATACTCTAAATAAG
This sequence comes from Pseudoalteromonas sp. S3785, assembly GCF_005887365.1. NCBI lineage: Bacteria > Pseudomonadati > Pseudomonadota > Gammaproteobacteria > Alteromonadales > Pseudoalteromonadaceae > Pseudoalteromonas > Pseudoalteromonas sp. S3785. Next base: position 15,057 of record NZ_PNCT01000027.1, read on the forward strand.
GGGCTGTAGTAACTAGGCCCTTTATGTGTAAGTAAATTCATATAAATGAATTTTTTAAATTGGTGTTCAGGTGCTTTGTTTATTTCATAAGATAAATTTTTTATTCGCCCAGAAAAAATGTCAAACTCATTTTTAAATTCTAGCTCTAGAATTTGTCTATTTAATAGATCCTTAGTACTGTTTAGTTCTTTTTTACTTGTTCGCCAAGTTAAAAGAATAAAAATAGAAGTAACAGCTAAAAGTGGTGGGGTAAATATGCCGTTGAAATAATTAGCAGTATTAACCCAGTTTTCAATCGGAGCCTCTAAGTCAAAGCGAAACTTTTCAAAAAATACATATCCAATAGAAATAAAGCTTATAATTAACGTCACTACATACAAAAAAACACTCATCATCAACACTCATTTTTTTTAATATTTTAATTTTTATAACCTTGATTACTTAATAACTAGATAGAATAACGAATAGATTTTGTAATCGAGCCGCCTTTTTATGTTAGCGCTGTAAGTCAGAATGTTTCTAGTTAATTCATCATTTTTTTTGATGGCGTGGCTTCTCCACTTATCCGACCTACGTCTAAAGGTAGGTTGGTTAAGCCGAAGGCGCCACCCAACAAAGTTATAGGTTCACGCCCGAAGCTCTGCTGCTAGCGCTGAGTCGTCGTTAATTTAGATTTAACTCAACTCTTTTATTGCTCTACTTATCCCATCTAAACTCAGCGCATACATGCGGTTGTTCATTAGCTGCTTTATAAAATCAATTGATTGATAATACGGCCAATGTTCAACCGGTTGTGGGTTGAGCCACGCGACTTTATCAAAGTGATTGGTGATTCGTGATAACCATGCGCTGCCGGGCTCTTCGTTGTAATGCTCTACCGAGCCGCCTGGGTAGGCAATTTCGTAAGGTCCCATAGTGGCATCACCGACAAATATCACTTTATAGTCGCTGGTAAACTTATTAATCAGCGTCATGGTGTCGATGATGTTTGAATGGCGCCGCGCGTTATCTTGCCAAACGTGCTCGTATAAACAGTTATGAAAGTAGTAAAACTCTAGGTGTTTAAACTCGCCGTGGGCAGCGCTAAATAGCTCTTCACAGGTATGAATGTAGTCATCCATTGAGCCGCCAATATCAAATAGCATCAATACTTTTACAGCATTGTGGCGTTCGGGTGCCATTTTTACATCCAGCATGCCGCCTTGTTTGGCAGTTGCGCGAATAGTCTCGTTTAAATCAAGGGTGTCACTTGCGCCAGTGCGGGCAAATTTACGTAGTTTTTTAAGGGCGAGTTTTATTGTACGTGAGCCAATTTCTCTGTCAGAGTCTAAATTACGGTATTCGCGTTTATCCCACACTTTTACCGCTTGGCGATTACGGTTGCCGTCTTGCCCTATACGCACGCCCTCAGGATTATACCCATACGCTCCAAAAGGTGATGTACCACCAGTGCCCACCCATTTATTGCCACCTGCGTGGCGTTTTTGTTGCTCTTGTAAGCGCTCTTTTAAGGTTTTCATAAGCTCGTCGAGCCCACCCATGGCTTTTAGTTGGGCTTTTTCTTCATCACTTAGGTGTTTTTCAAACTCTTTACGCAACCAGTCTTTAGGTAAGTTGTGCTGTTGCTTTAAACTCTCGAGCAAATCAAGGTCGGCAATGCCGCTAAAATAGTCGCTAAAGGCTTTGTCAAACCTGTCAAAATGGGTTTCGTCTTTTACCATTATGGTGCGGGCTAAATGGTAAAAGCCATCTACATCGGCAAATATAACGCCTTTTTTTAAGGCGTTAATTAAATCGAGTAGTTCGCGCAGGCTTACCGGTAAGCGGTATTTGCGCAGCATGAAAAAAAACTGTACTAGCATGTTAGCGACGGCTCATAAACGCTAGTTTTTCGATTAGGCTTATGTCTTGCTCGTTCTTAAGTAAAGCGCCAAACATTGGCATTAAGCCGCCTTTTTGGGTTTTGTCGTGCAGCGTTTTTGCGTCTATATCTTCTGCCATTAAAAGCTTTAACCAATCGAGTAACTCACTGGTAGAGGGCTTCTTTTTAAGGCCGTTGGCTTCACGTAAGTTAAAAAATACTTCGAGTGCTTGGCGAACTAAATCTTGTTTAACGTTAGGGTAGTGCACATCAACAATTTGCTGCATTTCGTCACTACTAGGAAAATCAATATAATGAAAAAAGCAGCGGCGTAAAAAGGCATCTGGCAATTCTTTTTCATTGTTTGAAGTGATGATCACAATTGGGCGCTCTTTGGCTACAATGCGCTCGTTGGTTTCGTAAACATGAAACTCCATTTTATCAAGCTCTAGTAGTAAATCGTTTGGAAACTCGATGTCGGCTTTGTCTATTTCATCAATTAAAAGTACAGGGCGTTTGCCGTTAAGCTCGGCATAGTTAAACGCTTGCCACAATTTACCTTTTACAATGTAGTTGCCAATGTTGTGTACGCGTTCGTCACCGAGTTGGCTGTCGCGTAGGCGCGATACGGCATCGTATTCGTACAAACCTTGCTGCGCTTTGGTGGTCGATTTTATGTGCCACTGAATAAGCTCGGTATCTAAACTTTTTGCAAGCTCCTCAGCCAGCATGGTTTTACCCGTGCCTGGTTCACCTTTAATTAACAATGGTTTTTCGAGCATAATGGCGGCATTTACAGCCTGTTTTAGTGAGCTGCTTGCGATGTAATTGTCGGTAGAATTAAATTGCACGGGTTACCCTTATCTGGTCTGAGCAGTATTAAATGTGGTTTATAATGCCATAGTTAATCTGCAGGTCCAAGGTATGCAAAACGAGGTATGGTTTCGCCATCTTTTTCAACGGTTTCTAAAAACATACTTAGTGGGCGTGCCCACATGCCGTACTCGCCATAAAGGGCTTGGTATATAACTAGTTGCTCGTCGGTTTCACTGTGTTTAGCTACGTAAAATACTTTGTATTGCGGCCCTTTGTAGTGCTGATATATGCCAGGTTTGAGGGAAAGCGGTTTTATTGCTGTAGTCATGTTTTGATCTCTTGTATAATTGCGTTTGCTTTTTATTATGCCAAAGAATACACCAACATTATGAATTATATTTCTCTCGATGATCACAAAAAGGCCTGGGTTTTTCGTCATAAAGACCTCCCTGTATCTGATGAAGACGCTGCGCGTATAAAACCCATGACCAGCGAACGTGCTGCGGTGCTTTGGAGCACTATGGTGAGTCGCGAGTTCGACCACCCCGATTTTTTTGATAAAACCGATTGGTGCGGTAAAGAAGAAAGTTTTAGCGATGAAGTAAACTGGGAAGATGCCTGGGAAAATGGCGATGAAAGCTTACCACAAGCCATATTGGATCATTTAGATTGGCAGGCTAATACCACGGTTTATTTTTGTATGGCGCGCGATAACGTTATCGAAACCACTTTTGATGTATTTAAACGCAATTGGCAAAACTTTATGTTTTTAGCCGATGGCAGTTTATTAATTGGTAAAAAGCGCAATACCGTGGTGCAATTTTTAGAAAGCGGCATTGCTAAGTTAGGTGAAAAACCAAGCGCTTAAATTGTAGTGTGTGCTTAAAAAATAATCGTTGGTGTGCTATAAAACAGCTACCTATTCGTTTTTTGAGTATAACTATTGGTCGCGAAAAATCAGCCACTTGCAGCTCAGCAGCAAGAAATATGGCAAAGTGATGCGCAAAAGGTGTTGTATGCACAATTGTGTAATGCGTTTTATCAGCGTGAGGTGCAGCGCCTAGTTGCTGAGCCTAATGCCGATAAACTTCGTCGCCAATTAAAAAGTTTACCGTATTACATAGAGCGCGCGGCCACATTGGTTGCTAATGGTGGCTCGCCTTTTACGCTTGATTCGCAAAATGGCTCCTGGCTTGAAAAACAAAAGCCAACGCCACCAAAGGTTAATGCTCAGGCAAATGAACTTTTTTATAAAGAATATGCCAAAGTGGGGCTAATAGTGCCGGTGTTATTAAATAGCCATGACCAAGTGAGGCTAAGAATAGACAGCATAGATCAAGTAAGCGACAATAAACTGCATTGCAACGAACTAGGTTGGTTCGATTTTTTTGGCAAGGGTTTAGAGCATGCAAATGCGCAGTTGGTAAAACCCAGTAAAATGAGTTTAACAGCCGCGTGTTGTGGGCATCAGTGGCAATTTTCAAAACGCTGCGCACCTAGGCTGCTTTCACTTAGAGAAATGCTATTAGCGGGTAATATTAATTGGCGTAATATAAAACGCCCACAAGCCTAATTTTATTTAAAAACGAATAGGGAGTGTTAAATGCGGTTGTTTCAGCTTGGCCTGTTGTGCTTAGCACTGTTTATACAATACCGACTTTGGTTTGGTCATAACGGTGTGCAAGATTATACGCGTTTAAAAGCGGCCGTTGTTTCTCATCAACAAACAAACGAAAAACTAATTAAGCGCAATAAAGTACTTACCGCCGACATAGAAGATTTAAAACTTGGCCAAGAAGGCATAGAAGAGCGCGCTCGTAACGAATTAGGAATGATTAAACCGGATGAAACATTTATACGTGTTTTACCGGGTAAACAACATGAAAATTAATACTACAATTGCTGCCATTGTCCCTGCTGCCGGCGTGGGTAGCAGAATGCAGCACAGCGCACCTAAGCAGTATATTAAATTGGCAGGAAAAACTATTTTAGAGCATACGCTTTGTAAGCTTTCGCAGCTTCAAAGTTTAAGCCAAATAGTGGTCGCCGTGAGCCAAACAGACCCTTATTTTGACACGCTTCCATGTATAGACTCTCGCATCTTGCGCGCTAACGGCGGACAAGAGCGTGCTGATTCAGTGCTTAATAGTTTATTATTTTTAGAAAATAACCCTCCTGAATGGGTGTTGGTGCACGACGCGGCCCGCCCACTTGTCACTATTAACGATATTGAAACCTTAATAGCGCATTGTATAGCCGACGACGAAGGCGGTATTTTAGCAAGCAAAGTGAAAGACACCATCAAACGCGGTAGCACGCATAGTGAGCAAACCGTGCCTCGTGATGATTTATGGCAAGCCCTTACGCCACAGTTTTTTAAATATGACGAGCTAAAAAATGCGTTGCAGCATGCGCTTTGTGAAGACGTAACAATTACCGATGAAGCCAGTGCCATTGAGTGGGCAAGCAAGCCCGTTAAACTAATTTCAGGGCGAAGCGACAATATTAAAATAACCACGCCAGAGGATTTAGACCTGGCGGGGTTTTTATTAAACAAACAACAAAACGAGCAAGCATTATGATTCGAATTGGCCATGGTTTTGACGTACATAAATTTGGCGGCGAAGGCCCAATAACAATTTGCGGCGAAAAAATAGATTACCCGCAGGGGTTTTTAGCACACTCTGATGGCGATGTTGCTATTCATGCATTATGCGATGCTATTTTAGGCGCGTTGGCGATGGGCGATATTGGTAAGCATTTTCCGGATACGGCGAGCGAGTATGAAAATATCGACAGCCGTATTTTACTTCGCCATGTTGTAGGCCTTGCCAAAGAGCAAGGTTATGTATTGGGTAACGGCGATGTCACTATTGTTGCACAGGCGCCAAAAATGCTGCCGCACATCCACGCTATGCGCACTAATTTAGCCAGCGATTTAGATTGCGAGCTTAGCCAAATTAACGTTAAAGCCACCACCACCGAAAAGCTTGGGTTTGAAGGGCGCAAAGAAGGTATTTCTAGCCATGCGGTGGTTATTATGAATAAAGCGCTTACGAGTACCACCAACGCATGAGCGATTTAAACTATTTATACGGCGCACCGCTTTCAAAAGCAGACTTTAAAACCACTGCTGAAGATTTTATGGTTGATGAAGACCTCGGTATAGAGTTTACCGGCAGTGGTGAGCATGTATGCTTGCAAGTGGTAAAAAAAGGCGAAAACACGCAATACGTTGCTAAGTTAATTGCACAAAAGGCTGGAGTGTCGCCGCGTGAAGTAAGCTATGCCGGCATGAAAGACCGCCACGGCGTGTGTAGCCAATGGTTTAGCGTAAAAGTGCCCATTAAAAAGCATATTGATTTTAGCGAGCTAAATAGCGACAGCATTTTTGTGGTTTCGCAACAGCGCCACGAGCGCAAGTTACGCACTGGTTGCCATAAAGGAAACCGATTCACTATTACCCTTCGTAATGTTACCGAGCCGCTTGATATATTATGTCGTATTAATGCCGTGCGTGCTGGTGTGCCTAACTACTTTGGCGAGCAACGATTTGGTCGCGATGGGCATAATTTAGTAATGGCCGAAAAAATGTTTGCCGGGGAGCGTATTCGCGATAAAAAACTGCGCGGTATTATTATTTCCGCCGCCCGTTCTCATGTATTCAATCAAATAGTGAGCTTGCGTGTTAAAGAGCATGGCTTAGCCAAAACCATGCACCGTGAAGTATTTATGCTCAGCGGTAGTAACGCATTTTTTGAAGATGCAATAAGCGATGAAAACATAGCACGTTTAGCCTCTGGCGATATTATGATGTCGGCCCCTATGGTGGGAAAAAGTGAAAAAGGTTTAACTGAACAAGAAAAAATATGGTTAAAACCGTACCAAGCATGGTGTGAAGGCTTAGGCGAATTAGGCCTTAAAAATGAGCGCCGTATGCTGCGCCTCATTCCGCAAAATTTAACCATAGAAACACTAGACGAAACGACTTTAAAATTAAGCTTTGGATTGCCTAAAGGGTGTTTTGCTACCGCTCTTTTACGTGAGCTGGTGGATTACACCGATGCAAGCCCTAATGAGCGAAAAGAAAAGGACAGTCAAAATGAAGATACTGCTTAGTAACGACGATGGTGTAAATGCCAAAGGGATTGCGGTTTTATACCAAACCCTTACGCAAATTGCCGATGTAACTCTTGTCGCTCCAGACCGCAACTGTAGTGGCGCCAGTAACTCGTTAACGCTCATCAACCCATTACGTTCAACCACCCTTGAAAACGGTTTTATATCTGTTAATGGCACGCCGACGGATTGTGTACATCTAGGGGTTAATCAGTTAGTTGATGAAACCCCAGATTTAGTAGTGGCAGGTATTAACCACGGTGCTAACTTGGGCGATGACACGCTTTATTCTGGTACTGTTGCAGCGGCAACTGAAGGGCGCCATTTGGGTTTACCAGCAATTGCAGTATCACTTTGCTCGCACCATGGTGAGCATTTTGAGACCGCAGCTGCTGTAACCGTAAACATAATTAAAGGGTTGGCCTCGCACCCACTACCTAAAGATCAAATTATCAATGTTAATGTACCTGATGTTCCTTTAAGTGAATTAAAAGGCGTACAAGTAACACGATTAGGTGCTCGTCATAAAGCGGAAACCATGACCAAACAAACAGACCCATGGGGGCGCGATATTTTTTGGTATGGTTCGCTTGGTATTGAAAGTGATGCTGGTGAGGGTACTGATTTTTACGCTATTAATAATGGCTTTGCATCAGTAACGCCATTAAGTGTAGATATGACAGCAAAAGAGAGTATTGAAGCGGTAGGACAGTGGTTGGCTGAAATGGAGATAAACCGTGCTGGCTAATTACTCGCGCAGTGCTAATGCGCTTTCTCAGCTTTTAGAGCAAGAAGGGGTAGAAGACAAACAGGTATTAAAAGCCATTGCCGATATACCACGCCATGCCTTTATTGATGATGTGCTAAAGCACAAAGCATATGAAAACACGGCCTTGCCTATAGGACAAGGGCAAACTATTTCGCAACCTTATATTGTGGCGCGCATGACCGAGCTGCTTTATTTAGCGGGTGTGCGCGACAAAGTATTAGAAATTGGCACAGGCTCTGGTTATCAAACCGCGGTGTTAGCCAAATGTTTTAATAAAGTATTTTCGGTTGAGCGGATTAAGACGCTGCAATGGCAAGCCAAACGCCGTTTACATCAACTTGATTTATACAATGTAACCATGAAACATGGAGATGGTTGGCAAGGCTGGCAATCTCAAGCTCCGTTTGATGGTATTATAGTTACTGCCGCCGCTTCAAAAGTGCCTCAGGACTTGCTCGGGCAGTTAGCTGATGGGGGGGTATTGCTTGCCCCTATTGGAGAGCAAGAACAAAAATTAACCATGATTATTCGCCAAGGCAATGGCTTCGCAGAGCATGTTATTGCACCCGTACGGTTTGTCCCCCTCGTCCCTGGTGATATTGAATAGGAATTCACGTTGAAATTGTTTACTAAGTTATACGATATGGCCCTCGTGTGGGCAAAACACCGTTTTGCTGAGCGCTACTTAGCAGCCATGAGCTTTGCAGAGTCGGTTTTTTTTCCGGTGCCCCCTGATGTCATGCTGGCCCCTATGTCGCTTGCACAGCCAAGTAAAGCGTGGCGTTTTGCAAGCTTTGCAACGGTTGCCTCAGTGCTTGGTGGTATTGTAGGTTATTTTTTAGGGTACTGGTTATTTGAGCCGGTTGTTCAGCCGTTAATAGAGCAAATGCATTGGCAAGAAAAGTTTGAAACAGCACTTACGTGGTTTAAAGAGTATGGTGTGTGGGTGGTATTTTTAGCAGGGTTTTCACCGATACCTTATAAGGTATTTACCATAGGTGCAGGGGTATTACAGATGGCCTTTTTGCCATTTTTAATAGCTTCAGCAATTGGCCGTGGTGCGCGTTTCTTTTTAGTTTCAGCTTTAATGAAGTGGGGCGGAGTTAAAATGGAGCAAAAATTACGTCAATATGTTGAAGTACTTGGCTGGGGTTTAGTTGTATTAATAGTAATAGCGTACTTTTTTCTACGTTAATTGCTAAAAACAACACTTTTATAGTTTTGGAGTAAAACCTGTTGAATAAACGATTTTCACTTTATTTAATTGTATTTGCAGCAGTTTTACTCCATGGTTGCTCATCTCGGAACGCGCCAGCTCCAGTAAGTAGTTTAAATAGTAATGTTAACGATTTTCAAAAAGGCGTTAACATTTATGGTAGTAAATACAGGGTGCAAAAAGGTGACACACTTTATTCGATTGCCTTTAGCGCAGGAAAAGATTTTAGAGCGCTTGCAAAAAACAATTTAATTCCATCACCTTATGTTATCTACCCTGGCCAGGTTATTGACCTAACCGCCAATGATAAAAATAGTATTGCTAAAAACTCTTCTAATAAGAGTAAAAGCACTAAAAATAAAACACAGAAAAAAAGTAACAAAAAATTAAAGAAAAGTCTTGATCAGCCGAAACAACGAGAGTATGTTCGAAAACAAGCCAATGAAATAGTTAGTAATGCTAAACCTTCGTCGAGCAGTAAAGTAAAGTGGTTTTGGCCTGCAAAGGGCAAAGTGACTAAACGCTTTTCTAATAAGGAAAACGGTTACAAGGGTTTACAGATTACTGGCCGTACAGGGGCTTCAGTTTTAGCCGCAGCACAAGGAACGGTGGTGTATGCGGGTAATGCGCTTCGAGGATACGGTAATTTAATCATTTTGAAACATAATGATGATTACCTAAGTGCTTATGCACACAACTCGAAACTACTTGTTAAAGAAAAGCAGAAAGTTAAGGCAGGACAAAAAATAGCAGAAATGGGCAAGTCAGAATCTTCGGTCACTGCGCTTCGTTTTGAAATTCGCTACCGTGGGCAAGCTGTCAACCCTGCTAAATACCTTCCCTAATTTCTAGGTATTGATAATTGCTCGGGAGAAGGCTTATGGCTAACGCAGCAAAACTTGACAAAAACACCACCGACGAAAAATTTGATGACACCGCAGTAGAGGAAACTGCAGCCCTACTTGAAGAGGTAGAGAACGAAGAAGAGATATTTGCAAAAGAGGAAGTAACTAAAAACCTCGATGCGACCCAACTATATTTAGGAGAAATTGGTTTTTCTCCCCTGCTTAGCGCTGAAGAAGAAGTCTTTTTTGCCCGCAAATCACTACGTGGATGTGAAGCATCTCGCAAGCGTATGATTGAAAGTAATTTACGTTTAGTTGTAAAAATTGCCCGCCGTTATAATAACCGAGGTTTAGCACTTTTAGATTTAATTGAAGAAGGTAACCTAGGGTTAATTCGCGCTGTTGAAAAATTTGACCCAGAACGCGGTTTTAGATTTTCAACTTATGCAACTTGGTGGATACGCCAAACAATTGAACGCGCTATTATGAATCAAACGCGCACTATTCGATTACCAATCCATGTAGTTAAAGAATTAAATGTTTACTTGCGTACAGCACGTGAGCTAACTCAAAAGCTAGACCATGAGCCTACCGCTGAAGAAATTGCTGAGTGCCTAGGTAGACCCGTAGAAGACGTAACTAAAATGCTACGCTTAAACGAAAAAATAGCCTCAGTTGATATGCCAATTGGTGGTGAAAACGACAGCGCTCTTTTAGATATCATTGCCGATGAAAAAAGCGCAGGTCCTGAAGGTGAAGTACAAAACAACGATATTAATAAGCACATTGTAGATTGGTTAGGTGAGTTAAACCCTAAACAACGAGAAGTATTAGCGCGCCGCTTTGGTTTACTAGGCTACGAGCCATCAACACTTGAAGATGTTGGCCGTGAAATTGGTTTAACGCGAGAGCGCGTAAGACAAATTCAGGTAGAAGCATTACGTCGTTTAAAAGATATTTTACAACAAGAGGGGTTAAGCACAGAAAGTTTGTTTGACCAGTTCTCGTAACTCATACTTAGACTGTCTATGTGTTTAAAGGCTGAAGGATAAAACCTTCAGCTTTTTTTATGCCAAATTAAATTTAAAGCAGCGCTTTTAATTTATAAAGTAATTCGTGTGCTTGACGCGGCGATAGATTATCAGGGTCAATGGCACTGAGTTGCTCCTCAACCTCTGATGGCTGTGGCGCAGGTAACTCATTAGCAAAAGAAAACGCTTGCTGCTCTGAATTTGGAGCGGTCACGCTTTGGTGGTTTTCGAGCAGTTTAAGCTTTTGCTTTGCTTGAGCTATTACGGCCTTTGGCACACCAGCAAGCGCTGCAACCTGTAACCCAAAGCTTTTACTTGCTGCACCATCAAGTACGGTATGCATAAATGCTATGGTGTCGTTGTGCTCTATGGCATCTAAGTGCACATTCACTAACCCCGTTTTTTGCTCTGCAAGTTCTGTTAATTCAAAATAATGCGTAGCAAATAATGTTTTAGCAGATATTTTTTGTGCCAGATGATCAGCGGTTGCATAAGCAAGTGATAAGCCATCGTAGGTACTGGTGCCTCTGCCTATTTCATCCATTAATACTAAAGATTGCGCAGTTGCATTATTTAATATTGTGGCGGTTTCTGTCATCTCTACCATAAAAGTAGAGCGACCAGAGGCTAAGTCGTCGCTTGCGCCAATGCGAGTAAATATTCGGTCTATATTACCAATTTTTGCACTATCAGCAGGGACATAACAGCCAATATGCGCCATTAATACGATAAGTGCTGTTTGACGCATATAGGTTGATTTACCACCCATGTTAGGACCAGTAATAATCAACATTTTACGCTGGCTATTTAGCTCCACAGGGTTAGCAATAAAAGGTTCTTTCATTACTTGCTCAACCACAGGGTGGCGACCTTGCTTAATGCTTATATTATCATCATCGCATAGCTGTGGTTTTGCATAGTTAAGTGTTTGTGCTCGCTCTGCTAGGTTATTGAGTACATCTAAATCGGCCAATGCACTAGCCATCATTTGCAGCTGTTCAATATGCGGAGCTATAAATTCAAATAGCTCTTCGTATAACTGTTTTTCAAGTGCGAGCGCTTTTGATTGGCTGCCTAGTACTTTATCTTCATGCTCTTTTAGTTCAGGTATTATATAGCGCTCATTATTTTTAAGCGTTTGGCGGCGAATATAATCAGCAGGTACTAAGTGCGAATTAGCACGACTTACTTCGATAAAAAAGCCATGCACCTTGTTATAGCCAATTTTTAATGTGCTGATCCCCGTGCGCTCGCGCTCTCTAAGCTCTAGTTGCTCAAGTATATCGGTAGCGCCTTTACTCAAGTTTCGCCATTCATCAAGCTCGCTGTTGTAGCCTGGTGCAATAACGCCCCCATCGCGAATGAGTACTGGTGGGTTATCAATTACAGCGCGCTCAAGTAAAGCTTGTAGTTCAGGCAGCTCTGGAGAATGGCGAACAATGCTGGCGATACGCTCATCATTAGCATCGTTTAATAATGCGTGCAGTGGTGCGAGTGCTTGTAAGGCACTGCGTAGCCGAGTTAGATCGCGCGGGCGTGCGGTGCATAAAGCAAGACGTGCTATGACGCGTTCAATATCACCAATTTCTTTTAATGAGTCGTGTAGCTCGCCATATAACTGCGCATCTAAAATAGCGCTAATAGCATTTAAACGTGAGTTAAGTTCATTTTTATTGCGCACAGGTGTATGAATGCGGCGTTTAAGTAAACGTGATCCCATGGCTGTGGCAGTCTTATCGAGTACCTGAGCTAAGGTGTTTTCAAAGCCACCTGATAAATTAACAGTTAACTCTAAATTTTTGCGTGTTGCAGCATCTAATATAACGGCATGCTCATTATGTTCAAGTGTAATAGCACGAATGTGAGGCAGGGCAATACGTTGTGTATCTTTTACGTATTGCATTAAACAACCCGCAGCGACCAAAGCAGCATGCGCTTTATCTACACCAAAGCCTACTAAATCTTTGGTGCCAAACTGCTCGCACAGTAAGTGTTGAGCGGTATCTAAGTCAAACTCCCATTCAGGGCGTCGGCGTGCCCCTTTAATATGTTCAATTAAATGTGTGCTTTCAAAGCTTTCACAGTATAAAAGCTCAGCAGGAGCTAAACGCTGCAGGGTTGAAGTAAACGCTTCGTCGGTGTTCACTTCAACTATATTGAAACGCCCTGAATTTATATCAAGGTAGGCAATACCGTATAACCCTTTTTTATTTTGCCATACGCTAGTGAGTAAGTTATCTTGGCGCTCCTGCAATAGCGCTTCATCTGAAATTGTGCCCGGTGTTACTATACGCACTACTTTGCGCTCAACAGGCCCTTTACTGGTTGCGGGGTCACCAACTTGCTCACATATAGCGACTGATTCGCCCATTTGCACTAAACGTGCTAAATAGTTTTCTACTGCGTGATAAGGAACACCCGCCATAGGGATAGGATCGCCACCGGCTTTACCACGATGCGTTTGCGAGATATCAAGTAATTGGGCCGCGCGTTTAGCATCATCAAAAAAGAGTTCATAAAAATCCCCCATACGATAAAACAATAAAATATCGCGATGCTCAGATTTAATTTTTAGATACTGCTGCATCATAGGGGTTTGTTGTTTTATAGTGTGCGGTGCATAAAGATCAAACGACATGTATTTACCCAAAGGCTGAATATGGAATTACATCAAGAGATTAAAACACTTGCTGCGCAATTGGGCGTTATTTTAACGGATAAACGCTTATGGATCACTACCGCTGAATCATGTACTGGTGGTGGGGTGAGTTATGCGCTGACAGATACACCTGGCAGCTCTGCTTATTTGGGCCGCGCATTTGTTACTTATAGTAATGAAGCTAAGCATGAGCTGCTTAATGTGGCTAATACTACGCTTGAGCAATTTGGTGCCGTAAGTGAGCAAACCGTAAAAGAGATGGCTTTTGGTGCCGCAAGCGCTGCCAAAGCTGATATTGCAATTGCTATTTCGGGTATCGCAGGGCCAGGCGGAGCAATGCCTAATAAACCGGTAGGCCTTGTGTGGTTTTGCATACAAATTGCCAATGAACAATTTACGTTTAAGCAAATATTTAAGGGAGATAGAGCACAAGTTAGAATGCAAGCTATTGAATTTGCGTTAAAAAGCACTATCGATAAGATAAAGTTATAAATTTAACTTGATACTGTGATTTCATACAGTATACTTGTTCGCATTAGCCGGATTTGGAGAACAGAATGAACGATAATAAACAAAAAGCGCTGGACGCTGCACTATCACAAATTGAGCGTCAGTTTGGTAAAGGCTCAATTATGAAGTTGGGCGATAACAAAGCCCTAAACATAGATGCTGTATCTACAGGCTCACTTGGGATTGATATTGCTTTAGGCATAGGTGGTTTGCCTATGGGGCGTATTGTTGAAGTGTATGGCCCTGAGTCATCTGGTAAAACAACGCTTACTTTGCAAGTTATCGCACAAGCACAAAAAGAGGGCAAAACATGTGCCTTTGTTGATGCTGAGCATGCGCTAGATCCGGTATACGCGCAAAAGTTAGGTGTTAACATTGATGAGCTATTAGTTTCTCAGCCAGATACCGGCGAGCAAGCTCTTGAGATTTGTGACATGTTAGTACGTTCAAGTGCTGTAGATGTTGTTATTGTCGATTCTGTTGCGGCACTTACACCTAAAGCTGAAATTGAAGGCGATATGGGTGATTCGCACATGGGCTTACAAGCACGTTTAATGTCGCAAGCATTACGTAAGCTTACAGGTAATATTAAACGCTCAAATACGCTATGTATTTTCATTAACCAAATTCGTATGAAAATTGGTGTAATGTTTGGTAACCCTGAAACCACAACTGGTGGTAATGCACTTAAATTTTACGCGTCAGTTCGTATTGATATTCGCCGCATTGGCTCTGTAAAAGAAGGCGATGAGGTAGTCGGTAACGAAACCCGTGTTAAAGTGGTTAAAAACAAGGTTGCACCACCATTTAAGCAAGCTGAGTTCATCATTATGTATGGTGAAGGTATTTCTAAACAAGGTGAGTTAATTGATTTAGGTGTTAAGCATAAAATTGTTGAAAAAGCAGGTGCTTGGTACAGCTACAATGGCAATAAAGTAGGCCAAGGTAAATCAAACTCTATTAAGTTTTTGAAAGAAAATCCAGAAATTGCTGATGAGATTGAAGGTAAATTACGCGATATGTTGCTATTAAAAGCAACCGTTGAGCCAGAAGATGGCGAAGACGTACTAGGTGATGAGCCTGATCTTTAAGTGTTAAATGTTCTCTAAGCTTGATTTGACCCGAGCTTTAAAAGGCGCTAACAAGCAATGGTTAGCGCCTTTTTGTATTGTAACTTTAAAAAAACGGCACTAAAAAGTGCCGTTAAATTTAAAAGCTGTGCTTTAAAAGTGCCTTACATCATAGAGGGTATTATAGCTGCCAGTTTACTGATAGCGCGTAATTACGCGGAGCACCGTAGTAACCTTGAGCCCAGTAAAGGCTGTGTAGGTACTTTTCGTCTGTGGTGTTATTTACGTTAAAAGTAACACCGACGTTTTCTGTGATCTTGTAGTTAGCCATCAGATCAAGAATACCGTAGGCATCTTGATTAGTGGTTACAAGGGCGGCACCGGTTGCATCTTCAACTTGTACGCGGCTAACAGAATCTTGCCAGCGGTAGTTTGCACCAAATGTTAAGCCTTCAACAAACGGAACTTGATAAGTTGCAGCAAGTTTTAACTGGTTCTCTGGTGTGTAATCTTCAACTAAATCATCACCTTCAATACTTAAATTACTAAAGCTGATGCTTGCACTTAAATCGTCGGTTACTTTACCACTTAGTTCTATTTCAAACCCATCACTGTTGATACCATCAGCACCATAATAACGAGTATCGCCTGGTAATGAATCAGGTAATGCAACGGCTAGGTTTTCTTGCTTTGCATCAAAGTAGGCAAAGGTGACAAATACTTGGTCATCTAAAAGCTGTGCTTTTAAACCAATTTCGCTACTTTTACCTGTAATAGGCGCCAATTGCTCAGCATTAATATCTAGCTCTTTTTGCGGTACGAACGTTTCAGTGTAACTTGCATAAGCTGAAAGTGATTCATTGAAATCGTATACAGCTCCAACATATGGAATAACTTCACTATCGTCACGGGTTTGCTCAACACCATAAGCTGTGCCTGATGTTTCCCAATCTGTGTAACGTACACCCGCAAGTACACTTAACGGTGCGCTTAATTTTATGCGAGTAGATATATAGGCAGATTGCTGTTTGTTTTCTATCTCACTGCCGTTTAAACCATCAGCAAGGGTTGCTTCAGGTATTACACCATCCCACGTGTCAAGCGAAGGCATTGCTGGGAAGCCATTACCCGTGGTGTAATCATAAAGTGACTGCTCGTCGTAATCCATTTTAGCTTGGCTTACACCAAATGATAAGTCGTGCTCTTGACCAAATAAATCAAATTTTCCGCTAGCGTATAAATCAAACAGGTCGTGCTTATCTTCGTAGTCGTAACGGCTTGCGTAACCTGTTAAACCAAGGCCAGTTTCGCTATCGGGTGTGCCGTATACGTAAAATAGCTCTGAGTCTTGCTCATTTTCTATGTGTGCATAACGCGCCGTTGCAACCCATGTAGCAGATAAGTTTTGCTCAAGTGTTACGTAGACTTGCTCTGCGCTGTTATCCCAGTATGACCAATCAGCTGCAGTGCTTGTAGATACGTCGTAATCTGTTGCTGTGCCATCGGTATAGTAAAGAGGCAGTGCACCCCAAAGAGGGCTGTCGGCATCTTTTTGTTGGTTAACATAGTTGATGCTTAACGTTGTATCGTCAGTTAATTTACCTTCGTAGGCAAGGTAACCAATTGTTTTATCTGTTTCGTAACGATCAAGGTATGACTCAGATTTTTGCTTTGTGAAAACTGCACGCACAGCGTGATCATCATTAATCGGTGTAGAATAATCGAGCTCTAAGCGCTTGTTATCCCATGAGCCGTAAGATAAAGATGCGTGAGCTTGTGTTATGTAGGTTGGTTTTTTTAGCACCATATTTACAGTGGCAGAAGGGTTACCTGCACCTGTCATTAGGCCGTTTGCGCCTCGTACAATTTCTACACGGTCGTAAATAGAAGTATCTAAAGTGCCTTGAATAGAGCCTGAACTTTGTGGGATACCTAAACCATCAACCTGAAAGTTTGTGATTTCAAAGCCGCGGGCTTTAAAATAAGTACGGTCTGTTTCTATTTGCTCTACAGTTACGCCAGGCGTGCTTTCTAGCACTGAGTTAATATCATCTAGTGAAAAATCATCCATTAACGCGCGAGAAACAACAGAAATACTTTGAGGAGTTTCTTTGATTGTTAGGCCTAGTTTTGTAGCAGATTGCGCATCTTCAGTGATGTAGTTTTTATGATGCTGGCCGTATACCGCTATTTTTTCTAATGAATCATCTGTATTTGTTGTAGTTTCTTGTGCAAATGCATGACCAGATAAAACAAGTGAAGTAATAAGGCTAAGCTTAGATAAACGCAAAATTTGTTGGGACGACATGTGTTTTTCCAATAGGTTCAAAAAAGAAGTGCATAACATAATCTAAATGAGAGTGATTTTCAATAACAAGGGTGTTATATAAACAAAATAATTAGGGCTTACCAGAAATTATTGATAGTTTGGGAATTTTAGCGCCTTAATAGCTACTTAGTTTGATGTTAAGGCAACAATTATATTAAGTGGGATAGGGGATTGAATTACAAGTTCTACTGAGCTTTTAGCTAAATCATTATTTAGACGATTTAATATGTTAGTCAATTAGTTACTTTAAAATTTGCTACTAAACATTTTTAATGCCTCACGTTAGCAGACGATTTAACAGCTAATCACTCTACTACAACTGATGTAAACGTTGCTAAAGTACAGTTTACGCTGATTAATAGTAAATAGCGCTGGTTCAGTATTTTTTCAAAGACTAAAAAAAGCGGCCTAAGCCGCTTTGGTGTTATTAATATGCTTAATTAAAAGTTGTACTTAACAGAAAACTGTAAACGGTCTAAATCTCCGTCAATACCACTTTCCGTTTCACGCTCGGCATGCTTAAACTCAGCACCAAATGTCAAACGTTTAACGGGTGAGTATAAAATGTTTGCACTGAAGCTTTGACTTGATTCAACAGGGTCACCCGAAATGGTTAATAAATCAGTGTTGTTATCAGCACTAAAGAAAGAATACAAGAAAGTTGAGCGCCACTGGCTTGTCCACTTATGCTGATAAGCAACAAAGCCCGAGGTTGAGTCAATTGCATCTAACTCATCACCATCAAGTACTGCACCGTGTGCTACATTTAAGCCCACGTAACGGCCAAGGCCTTTACCTTGAGTAAGCATAAATTTAAGGTAGTCTTCACCAAAATTTACACGGCCCGAAGCGCTAATACCAAACGAGGTTTCATCAGCGTCCACATCGCCTACCTTATAAGTAAGTTGGCGAGCAAGTGCTGCAACTACAAAGTTACCCCAGTCGGCGTTATGTGTGTAACGTGCAGTAAAATCAGGAAGTGATGCATCGTCTGTTTCTACACGCGCGCCACCTTGAGTGGTAATAGTGCTTTCAGGGTTCTCTAAAGAGAACGACCATGCGCCTGTTGTGTATTTAATTTGTGTTTGGCGAACAAAAACAGTGCCCTCGGCTGGGCCGACAAAATCAAGTGTTTCAGCAAGTGCACCTACGTTTTGAAAGTTTGACCATGTTTGGCCAAATAACCAACCGTCGTAAGTCACAAATGCATGACGAATACGTGGAGCATAAGAATTTGATACGCGCTCGTTACCGCCAGGGGCTGAAGCTAAAAAGTCTAGCTCAATTTTAGTTTTAACTGTTTTACCGTTATCCATTAATGTGGAAGTACCAAAGTTAAAGCGTGACTCACGTGCATGCATATCAAATACAGCATCTGAATCAGCATCACCGCCTACGGGCACTGTGCTTGGTACATAGAAGTCACGCCCTACACTTGAACCAGAAGGGGCACCTGCAGAGTAGTCACTCCACATAGTATCAAGCTTAATGTATCCGCCGTAAGTAAATTCTGTGTTACCTACTTTAGCTGCAGTTGCCGCATAAGCTGTGCTTGTCAAGGCACATAACACAGCGCTCGCTGCAAGAGTTTTTAATGGGGTAAATTTCATTGTGGTGTCCTTTAAAGGCTACTTGTTGTTTGTTGCTTTTTATACGTTCAAATGTATTACTTGCTACTGGTATTACTTACGAATAAAACTTTTACTTATTTTGCTTCACGCTATGAATTCATCCGTTAAATAAAGCTTTGAGTAGCATGGTCACATTATTTTAATGCTCGAAACTACTTTTAAATATGTGCAAAATTTACTCAATTACCTATTGGTCTATAAGACGAAGGTTTAAGAGTAATTTAGTGATCACTTACTTATATTTAACATATTGTATTTCTATGTAAAAAAGTCATGAGCCGCGTGATTATAAACCACAAAACGGCAATTAGAAGGGTTGTACAACTAAGGTCTAATACTTAATAAAGTACTGCTGAGTAATCCTTAATTCATGGCAAGTTATTAAAATGGAGACTGAGATGTCACAAAGTATCTATCCTGTTCCTGCACACATTGAAAAAACGACGTTAGTTGATAACGATAAATATAAAACACTCTACAAACAGTCGATTGATGACCCACAAGGGTTTTGGCGTGAACATGGCCAGCGCTTAGATTGGTTTACTCCTTATACCAAAGTTAAAAACACCTCATTTGATAAAGGCCATATAGATATTAAATGGTATGAAGACGGCGTTTTAAATGCTTCTTACAATTGTATTGATCGCCATTTAAAAACCAAAGCTGATAAAGTGGCGCTTATTTGGGAGGGGGACAACCCAAACCAAAGTGAAAACATTACCTACCAACAATTACATGATGAAGTGGCGCGCTTTGCAAATGGTTTAAAAAAACTAGGCGTACAAAAAGGTGATCGAGTAGCTATTTACATGCCAATGACACCGCAGGCAATTTACGCCATGCAGGCCTGTGCGCGTATTGGCGCCATACACTCGGTTGTATTTGGTGGTTTTTCTCCTTCAGCTATTGCTGACCGTATTAAAGACTCAGGCGCTAAAGTGGTGATCACCTCCGATGAAGGGCGCAGAGCGGGCAATTGTGTACCATTAAAAGCCAATGTAGATGAGGCGGTAGCCCAAGAATCTGTTACAACAATTGAACATGTTGTTGTACACCAGTTAACCGGTGGCGAAGTTGATTGGAACGAGAACGATATTTGGTGGCACGATCTCGTTGCTGACCAACCGGCGCAATGTGAACCAGAGCCAATGAATGCAGAAGACCCACTCTTTATTTTGTACACGTCGGGCTCTACCGGTCAACCAAAAGGGGTTGTGCATACTACAGGTGGTTACTTAGTTTACTCATCAATAACCCACGAGTACGTGTTTGATTTACAAGAGGATGACGTATATTGGTGTAGCGCCGATGTGGGTTGGATCACAGGGCACAGCTATATTGCTTATGGGCCATTGGTCAATGGCTGTACGCAAGTGGTATTTGAAGGCGTGCCTACCTATCCAACAGCAGGGCGTATGGGTGAGGTGATTGATAAGCACGGCGTCACCATTTTATACACTGCACCAACCGCTATCCGTGCGTTAATGGCCAAAGGTGATGAGCCAACCGCGTCTTCAAAGCGTGAAAGCTTACGTATTTTAGGCTCGGTGGGTGAACCTATCAACCCAGAAGCATGGGCCTGGTATTACGAAAATATTGGTAACGCTAGTTGCCCAATTGTAGATACGTGGTGGCAAACTGAAACAGGCGGCATTATGATCACCCCATTGCCGGGTGCAACCCAAACAAAACCTGGCTCAGCAACCCATCCGTTTTTTGGTATTGCACCCGCGTTATTTGATGCAGAGGGTAATACGCTTGAAGGTGCGGTTGACGGTAATTTAGTTATATTAGATAGCTGGCCATCACAAGCGCGTACTGTTTATGGCGACCACGAACGCTTTGAACAAACCTATTTTAGTGCTTACCCTGGTGTTTACTTTACAGGTGACGGCTGTCGTCGTGATGAAGATGGCTATTACTGGATCACAGGGCGAGTAGACGATGTGCTTAATGTATCAGGGCATCGCTTAGGCACCGCTGAAATAGAAAGCGCGCTGGTAGCCCACGAAGCAGTAGCAGAGGCTGCAGTAGTAGGTTACCCGCATGATATTAAAGGCCAAGGTATTTATGTTTACATTACGCCAAACGAAGGCATTACTGTCAGTGATGAGCTCACAACGCAAGTGCGTAATTGGGTACGTAAAGAACTAAGCCCGATTGCCTCCCCTGATATGATTCAATGGTCGCCAGGTTTACCGAAAACGCGTTCAGGTAAGATTATGCGTCGAATTTTACGTAAAATAGCCGCAAATGAGCACCAACAGCTAGGGGATACATCAACCCTTGCAGACCCAACCGTGGTAGATGAGCTCATAGAAAACCGATTAAATCGTTAAATGCGCGTTAAAAACTTGATTACAAGTTGATTCTAAACGTAGTATATCGGCTGTCAGTAAGTATGTTATACCTTATTGGCGGCCGAATTTATTAGGAGCGAACCATGAGTCAGTTTTTAATAGCGGATGATCATCCGTTATTTCGTGAGGCACTAAAGGGAGCATTAAGTGCTAAGTTTGACGATTTAGAGGTATTTGAATCATCAGATTTTGACAGCACATTGCAAGTACTCAGCGAACAAGAAGATCTTGATATATTACTGCTAGATTTACACATGCCAGGCAATGGTGATTTATATGGCCTGATCCGCATTCGCGAAGACTACCCAAGTTTACCCATAGCGGTTGTCTCAGGGAGTGAAGACATCAACATAGTCTCTAAGGTAATGGGTTATGGTGCAATGGGTTTTATTCCTAAGTCATCGTCTTCAGATGATATTGCCAATGCTATTAACCAAATACTTGAAGGCGATACGTGGCTACCAAACGAATTAAAAAATAAAGTAGCTGAAATAGAAGGAGAGGACAGAGAAATTGCCGCACAAGTCGCCTCGCTCACGCCGCAGCAATACCGTGTATTGCAATACCTGCATGAAGGGTTACTAAACAAACAAATAGCTTACGAATTGCATATTTCAGAGGCAACCGTAAAAGCACACATTACTGCTATTTTTAGAAAGCTTGGGGTCTATAACCGTACACAGGCTGTTTTAATTGCCGCTAAACTACAGTTAGAGCCAATAGAGCAAGCATAAATATAATATAAAAGTGAGGGCGTTTTATTTTCAGCTATTAAATCGCCCTTAGCTTGTAAAACGTTTAATTAAAAAGCCTGCTCGTCTCTACACAACTTAATTTTACACTTAAAATCTACATGTCATTTACCTTTTATACATGATCTCTTTTGCAAACAATGCTAGGTTAGCGCAATTTTGTAATTTATAGAGCTAAGTATGACAGACTCCACACACTCACCTAATAATCAACCTAAAGACAATAACGGCTTATTTAATCGCTTCTTAGCAACCGTTGAGTTTTTAGGAAATATGCTTCCGCATCCCATTACTTTATTTGCGATATTTGCAGTTTCAATTGTGTTGATAAGTGGTATAGCAGATTGGTTCGGATTAAGCGCCGTAGACCCAAGGCCTATTGGCGCAGCAGGGCGTGCACCTGGTGGCGTGATTGAGGTCGTTAGTTTACTCAGTGCTGAGGGGCTACAGCGTATTATGGCTGGCCTGGTTACTAACTTTACTGGTTTTGCGCCCTTAGGCACCGTACTAGTGGCACTACTTGGGGTAAGTGTTGCTGAGCACTCAGGTTTACTCTCTGCTGCGATGCGAGGCATGGTTATGGGCGCGTCAAAGCGCTTAGTTACCTTTATGGTGGTGTTTGCAGCCATTATGTCTAACACGGCTTCAGAGCTTGGTTATGTGGTTTTAATACCGCTTGCAGCGATGATATTTCATAGTTTAGGGCGCCACCCTTTAGCTGGCTTAGCGGCTGCATTTGCTGGTGTGTCTGGTGGTTATAGCGCTAATTTACTACTCGGTACAATAGACCCACTATTAGCGGGTATCACAACACCTGCCGCACAAATGATTGACCCAAATTACGAGGTTGGGGCTGAGGCTAACTGGTATTTTATGATGATATCGGTATTACTTATAGCCGCCCTTGGTACACTGGTTACCGAAAAAATAGTCGAGCCACGTTTAGGTAAATATAACCCAGATGAAGCCAGCATCGACTTATCACAAAACAATATTGATACACTTACCGCGCTTGAAAAAACCGGTTTAAAGTGGGCGGGCGTTGCGCTATTAGTAGTGCTATCTCTATTTGCTTGGACGATTATTCCCGCCGATGGCATTTTACGCCATCCAGAAACAGGCCAGGTAGCAGGCTCACCATTTTTAAAAGGCATAGTTGCCATAATATTTGTCACATTTAGTGTGCCAGGCTTTGTTTACGGGCGTGTTGTTGGCAGTATGAAAAACGATAAAGACATTATTAACGCAATGAGTAAAAGCATGAGCTCAATGGGTTTATACATTGTATTAGTGTTCTTTGCCGCACAGTTTGTGGCCTTTTTTAAATGGACTAATTTAGGCACTATTTTGGCAATTAACGGCGCAGCCCTGTTACAGGCCTTAAACCTAACTGGTCCAGAAGTATTTGTATTGTTTATATTAATGTGTGCATTGGTGAACTTGAGTTTAGGCTCATCATCGGCGCAGTGGGCGATTACAGCACCTATTTTTGTGCCTATGCTTATGCTTATTGGTTACGCGCCAGAAACTATTCAAGCGGCTTATCGTATTGGTGACTCTGTAACTAACTTAATTACCCCAATGATGAGCTACTTTGGACTTATTTTAGCGGTGGCGGTTAAATATAAAAAAGACATGGGAATAGGGACTTTAGTGGCGACGATGTTGCCTTACAGCATTGTGTTTTTTATTGGCTGGGTAATTTTATTTTACGTATGGGTGTTTGCGTTAGGTTTGCCTGTTGGGCCTGAATCACCTATTTACTACACGCCATAATTTGTTTGGTATAAAAAAGCCAGCAGCAGGGCAGACCCTGTTGCTGGCTTTTTAATATGTGCAAAAGTATTTTAGCTAAATACCACGGTTTTATTACCGTTAATAAATAGCTTGTGTTCAGAGGCAAGCTGAAGCGCTTTGCTAAATACAGTCTTTTCTACGTCTTTACCCATTTTAGCCATCATTTCAGCAGTGTTAGCGTGCGTTACGCTAGTGACGTCTTGTAAAATAATAGGGCCCTCATCTAGCTCATTATTTACAAAGTGGGCTGTGGCACCAATAATTTTTACGCCGCGCTCAAATGCTTGATGATACGGTTTAGCGCCAATAAAGGCCGGTAAAAACGAGTGGTGAATATTAATAATTTTGTTCTCAAACCGGCCCACAAATTCTGGGCTTAGTATGCGCATGTATTTTGCCAAGCCAATAATGTCTGGGTTATAAGAGGCAATTAAATCACCTACTTTTTTATCATGCTCTGCACGGCTTAGGCCTACGTGTGAGACAACATGAAAAGGCACATTAAAGCCTTTTGCTAGTGGTTCTAAATCTGGGTAATTGGCGATTACAGCCAATACTTCAATATTTAACGCTTGCTCAAATTGCTTGAGTAGTACAGTTCCTAAACAATGCGCTTCTTTTGTTGCAAGCAGCACCACTTTAGTTTTTGTATCGTCATGCAGAGCAAGTTGTGCACCCTCAGGTAATAATGCGCGTAATTGCGATAAAAAGTCGTTTTGTGGTTCGCCCGTTAGCTCAGTGCGCATAAAAAAACGTTTGGCGTCTTTATCTACAAACTCGTTATTACGTGTAATATTTAAATTGTGCGCGTGGCAAAGCCCAGTAATTTTGGCAATTAGGCCTACATCATCGTCACATTGGGTGGTTAGTATATAGCTCATTTTCCTCATTCTTACCCAGATTATAATTGCTTCATTATTTGGTTTTTAGCGCATAAAGCAAGGAGTTTATGCGTAAATTTAGAATTAATTAGTCAAATAGGTATAAATGATTCAATAAAGTGAAGAACAATTAAAAATACGTTAACAGCGTGGCACATACACACCCAATTTTTAACAAGGTGGTGTTTACAAGAAGGGTTAAACAGTTAGTAGGTGGTGCGCGGTTTGTAACCTTGTTGGTTAGGCTACAAACCGCGAGGCCGGATAGCGTTTAAAAGTATAACAAAGCGATTGTTAAGTTTTGGGCTCTGGCGTTGAGTTTTCTTCTTGCCTTAAGTAGCCTGCAGCCTCTTCATCCTCTTTCGTTATAGCTTGCTGAGTAGGGATTGCACGGGTCTGTTGGTTTAGTTGATGTATTTGTGATGCATTGCCTAAATCGCGTTCACTGGTAATTGAAGCGATTGATTCGCGGTCTTTTAGAAAGGCTATCACATCATTTTTAATCGCTTGTAATTGACCTTCGTCTTTATGCATTTCCATAATATGGCGAGGGTGCTCAAGGTTTTTCATGCCAGTAGCTGCAAATGTGCTCGAAATAACACGAGAGACAATGACCCAAGGCGTTATACTGCTACGCACTAAGGTGTTTTCAGAGCGAGTGCTATCGTGAATACCGGTTCCTGTTGAAATTTTTGACTCAGTAAATGTGCCTTCGCATTTGAAGTAAACTAATAATGATTCAAACTGCATTTCAGCAAAAAATAAGTGTGCGCAGTTAGCCAGTAAACGCGCAAAAGCTTTAATTATCACTGCTATTATTAAAATATGAACACTGCTCATTACTAAGCTACTAAACTGTGTAACATTTTGATTATTAAACGCTTGTTGTAGATTGTTAATGTTAGCGCTATCTATATAGTAATAAATATCTATTAATGAATAGGCTAACAATACCGTTAATGCTAACGCCACAATATAAAGTAAATTAGCACTTATGAGTGAAACTAATCTTGCGAGGGTAAAGTTTTTTCCAAGCTCCACAGTATGAAGTTTAGGTTGTACCTCTTGAATCATTTCGCCTCTAAAACCGCCTTTGCCTTCAATTTGCTCTTGCAGTTTTGGGTCTAACTCGCGGTAAACTCTATTTGGCACTTCTTTGTAGCGCCTATTTGCCATAACAAGGTTATCAAGGTTTATAAATACTTCATCAGGGTGAACAGACTCTTGCCAGTTTTCACGTAATTCTGATACTTCTGCGCTAGGGGTTACAGTATTTAAGCGTGCTTTAACCATTGTAAATACAAGTGTGCAGCTTAACGTTGCTAATATAATAATAGCAATCAGGTACAAGCCAGCATGTAAGTTTGGCAGCTGCGCCAGCCATGTGTCTATTTCTTGCTTGCTGATATGCTGCTCTTGCATCAACCACGACATAGACAGACCAATAACAATAGGCAAAATAAACGACAACGAAATAATTTTAGCTAATGTCCCGCCTCCCAGCGCTTCAATGTTTCTTTCAGCATTGCGAGAAATCGGCTTGCTACTCGAACGCCAAGAAAAAAGCACATAAAACATCAAAATAGCACTGTAAACCGGAAAGGCTAATTCGCCGGCTTCACCAGTAAAGCCCGACAACGAAACAAAGGCAACAAGCCCATAAGCAACGAGTGCAACAAGCGTACTCACCCACGAGCCAAATAACCGCTGGGCGACATTGCGTATAGGATAAGGTAAAAATAATAGCTTGGGGATTAAGCTGTGTAACAAACGAGATAAAAAGCCATTTGGTTCTTTAAAAGTACTGTTTTTACGACCAACCAGCATTTCTTCAAGCGATTGAGCATTATAGGCAACCTCATTTTTTTCTTCCTGCGCTGTAGAGCTTTCTGACTTACTAAAGTTGTACGCAAGCGAAGTGGGGTGATTCCTACCAACAAAGTATTTTAAGGTAGCATAAATACCCGTTGATAAAGAGCGAATACCCAGTGCTAAAATGAACATGCCAAACAGCATTAAAACCCAACCTGCGGTGGTATCTTCTTTCACCGAGCTTGCAGCTATAACAAGTAAACTGATGCCTGTAATTGACTCAACAAGACCTCTTGCTGCAGTTACTTTACCCTCTAGTTTAAAGGGGTTTTTTAATCCTAGATCAATAGAACCATAATCAAATGCCATTGTATGCTCCTTTTAAACAGCACATTTTTGAAGGGGAGGTTATTATTATTTGCGTGTATTTTGACCAGATTTAAGCATGGCTAAACTGAGCCACAAGGTGCTGTTTATATGCTGAACCAGGTAATTAAACGCGAGCTTTTTTATATTATTATTGAATTTTTGATTATATATCAATTACGTTGTTCAGTTTAAGGTTATTTTACAGTGATACATTTGTTAAAAATGGTTAAAGTTGCTTGGAGCGCAAATGAAACTGATTTACGTAGATGATAATTTACCCGGTATAACTCGTAAGCGCAAAAACAAAACGTGGCTGTACTTTGACCCTATAGGCAAGCAAATTAACGAGCAAAAAGTGATTGATCGTTTAAATGCGTTAGCGTTTCCGCCCGCTTATAAAAATGTCTGGTTTTGCCCTGAAGAAAATGGCCATATTTTAGCTACCGGGTTTGATAGCAAAGGTCGCAAGCAGTATCGTTATCACCCTGAGTTTAGAGCCCAGCAGGAGGCTAAAAAATATCAATCGTGCGGTATATTTGGCAACAAGCTTCCCCTTTTACGCGCCCGTTTAGAAAACGATTTACAAGGGGATGAGCTCAGCGTAGAGCGAACCCTGGCTGCGGTCGTTAGACTTATGGACCTAGGCGCTTTGAGAGTTGGTAATGAGCGAAATGTAAAGCAAAACAAAAGCTTTGGTGCCACCACATTACGTACACGCCATGCCAAGCTGACGGGTAAAAATATACAGCTACGGTATCGGGCTAAATCGGGTAAAGAGCGCGAGGTAAACATAACCGACAGAGTGCTTAGTCATGTAATTAAAGATCTTCAAGATTTACCCGGTCAGCATTTGTTTCAATATATAAGCGATGGAGAGCGCACAAACGTAACCTCTAGTGAAATTAACCAGTATATTCAACAAATAATGGGCGAGGACTTTAGCGCTAAGCACTTTAGAACTTGGCGAGCCAGTGTTATTGCCTTTAAGCAACTAGTAAAAGCAAAAGGTGCACTTAGTTTAAAAAGTATGCTCGAGAGCGTGTCTGAACAGCTAGGTAACACGCCAGCTATTGCCCGTAAATCGTATGTTCATCCTGATTTAATTGCCTTGTGTAAAGAGGGGGAGCAAACCCAAACTGCGTGGCGAGAGTCATTATCTTTACCACGAAAAACAAAATATTTAAGCCGCTATGAACGTGGTTTTTTAGCCTTTTTAAAGGATTAATAGCTGTGGCAACTTTACACACTACAGCAAATTAATTACACAATGCGATACACTAAACCTGCTTGTATTAAAAATGGAATTTATTAAAACTTATTTAATATCAATTGTTTAAAGTTATATTTAAGTTTGGCACTGGCGTTGCACCTTCTTGTTACTGATTAGCAGTAAGTACATAAGCATTTATCAACGATATTTAGCGAGGAGGTACACAATGAAGGGGTTATTTTCAAACCAGGTGTCTAAAAAGGTAAAAAGCATCACATTAAGCACTGCTTTTATAGGGGGAGCTTGCATAAGCTCTTTACCTGCTTTGGCCGCCTCTGAGCTTGAAAGTACTGCATTAGCAGGCTCTTCATTAATCACCTATAGCTCGCAGCAGCACCTTAAAAGCAACCAAGACTACTACTTTGATCAAAATGCAGCACAGCTAATAGAACGTACTGAAAAAGCAATCAACTGGTATAAAGAAATTGTCAGCAATGGTGGTTTTATTCCGCTGCAAATAAGTGAACTGCTTGAATTAGGCAGCACAGGTAAAGAGGTAAACTTGCTTGCAGAGCGTTTATACCAGGAGCGTGATTTAAAAAATAATACATGTACCGATGCGGAGTGTACTTTTGATCAACAAATTGAACAGGCCGTAAAGCAATTTCAGCACCGCCATGGCTTAAAGGTTGATGGGCGCGTTGGCAAACGCACTGTTGCTAAATTAAATGTACCTGCAAAGGTGAAGCTAAATAAGTTAAAGCTAAATTTTTATCGTATTACTAACTTTGCCGGCTCAAGCGATGAACAATATGTTTATGTAAACATACCTGAGTACACATTACGGTATGTAAAAGCGGGCGAGGTAAAACTACAAAATAACGTCATCGTCGGCAAACCAAGTTGGAAAACACCAGCCTTTAGTGACGAAATCGAAAAGTTTGTTGTAAATCCCGAGTGGCGCATACCTACCTCTATTGCAACCAAAGAAATAGCGCCAAAGGTGGCAAGAGATCCTCACTACCTTGCTAAAAATAATATCGAAGTTAGAAAAAATAGTTACCTAGACTCTAAAACAGTAAACCCCAGTAATATCGATTGGCAGGCTATTAAACCCTATCAGTTTGATCATTTTTTAGTTAAGCGTGCAGGGGATGAAAACCCACTTGGCGAAGTGAAGTATTTGTTTCCAAATCCTGAAGCCATTTATGTTCACGATACCCCAGCAAAGCAACGCTTTGGACAAACACAGCGTGCGTTATCGCATGGCTGTATTCGAGTCGAAAAGCCATTTTCTTTAGCGCGTGAAATAATCAAGCACCAAGGAGAAACTCACACATTAAAACAAATGGATGAAGCTAGGGTAAACGACACCACGCAAACGTTTCATTTAGATGAGCCGTTACCTATTCATTTAGTGTATTGGACGGCCTGGGTTGATGAGGACATGCTCGTTAATTTTAGAGATGATATTTATCAGCACGACACAAAAGCATTACTTAATGACGAAGAGCAATCAGTTATTGCTGCATTAATAAAATAGATTATGAGGGGATTTATGCCGTTTATTCCATGTATTTTAGGGTGTGTACTAGCACTTTGCGTAAGCGTAGGTGGTTATGCTGCAGAGCCCGTTAAACAAGCGCACCCGAGCGTTAATATTCAAAATAAAGCAAATTTTGAAGATGCAGAATTTAGCCTAAAAATTAACGACATAGTAATGCCTTATTCGGTGTTTTCTGTTTTTGTGATGCCTAATGAAGCGGTTGAATTTGAAGTACTTTACGCACAATCAAAACGCAGCTATTCGTTTATAAATGACGACAGAAACGCCACCTTAACTGATACAAACCGATGGCAGTGGCGTGCACCTAAAAAGCCAGGTTTAACACAGGTCATTATTGAATCCCCCGATAAAAAGCAGCGCATGACAATTAATGTGTTTGTAAAAGTGCCTGCAGGTGAAGTACAAGGTGGAAAGCTTAAATATTACCATATTGGTCATTACCCAAAACCTTCGCAAATTAAAGACAGTGAGCATTACATAGTACCCGATGGCTTTGTAAAGGTGACACCTGAGAACGAAAATACAAAAATATCACCGCATTTTTCTCTTAAAGAATTTGTGAGTAAGCAACGAAGTAAACACCCTAAATACTTATTTTTACAAAACAAGTTGTTACTTAAACTTGAAAAAATACGCAAAGAGCTGATTTTAGAAAACATACCAGTTAAAAATATGGTGGTAATGAGCGGTTACCGCACCCCTTATTACAATAAAGCCATTGGTAATGTAAAGCTTAGCCGCCATGTGTTTGGCGACGCTGCCGATATATTTATAGATAACGATGGCGACTACCGTATGGATGACATAAACAACGACGGTAAGCACTCTATTGGCGATGCACAAGCGATGGCTGGTATAGTGGAGTCGCTTGCTAAGCGAGAATCATTTAAAGGCTTATTAGGCGGTTTAGGTGTTTACGGGCCTAAGTCGCACCGCGGCGCATTTATACATGTTGATACACGGGGTTTTAAAGCGCGTTGGGTGAGTAAATAATATATGTTTAGTGGTCAGTTATTACGTTAGCATAAAAAGTATTGCTAAATGTTGTTCACGTTTTATAGCTTACTCAAATTTAAGTGCAAAGCTTTAAATCAATACCAGCCATGTTATTAAAACACATAAGGTATAAGACTCGTTAAAACGGATTAAGCGCAGGTTGA
Organism: Pseudoalteromonas sp. S3785; assembly: GCF_005887365.1. Classification (NCBI taxonomy): domain Bacteria; kingdom Pseudomonadati; phylum Pseudomonadota; class Gammaproteobacteria; order Alteromonadales; family Pseudoalteromonadaceae; genus Pseudoalteromonas; species Pseudoalteromonas sp. S3785. Next base: position 45,821 of record NZ_PNCT01000027.1, read on the forward strand.
AAATATCAGAAATTAAACGGTTCCAAACTTCTTTAAACAGTGCTGACAAAATACAGGCACTTATAATCCACATTGCTAGTAGTAGCGCCATTTTTACTGTGAACGAGTGTATATAAATGTCAATAAGGCTATTCGTTTGATATGTATTCCCTATATCAAATGTCATTAACGTACACAGCAAATTAATAGCCCACAAAGCTATACTCGCAAAGATATTAAAGCGCGTAGTAATTCCTTTTTTCATTAAAGTTAAGTCCTTTTTATTTAGTGTTAGCTTTATTATTGTAAGTTACCAATAATGGTACGGTTAATCTACTGTAGCATAAAAGTTTCGTACTCAAGCTCTTCAAATTGTTTTGATAGCCAATACAGGCCAACGACCGAAGTAATTATAGTCGAGAGCGCAAAACCGTAACCATAAAACTGTGGCCCTAATGCAATTGAGGCAATCGTAAATACAATATTGATAAACAAAAACAGCCCAGATAAAAATAATACGGTGGCACGCTTATCTAGATAAAATAAAATATTTAAAATAGATAAAAATATTACTTGTACACCTACACCCACCACATCAATAAACAACAGTGTTTTGTAGTTAGGGTCTATGCCAATAAAGCTCAGTATTTGTTCGCCCCACAGTAATAAGCACGCAACGGTTATACCTTGGATTTTAAATATATCGTAAAGGCCGCCTTGCGCTGTTTGCACCATTTTATCTTTTAGATAAAAAATTTCTTCAAGTGATGAGCCACCTCTAATGGCGGTATAAAAACGGTCGTACTGTTCTACAAAGTCGGTTTCCATTCTGACTAAAAATACCGCCATGCCAGGAATAATGGTTAAATAGGCTAAGAATATAGGCAAGTCGTAAATAGGGCTTGCTCTTAATGTGCCAATAATTTGAATAGAGGTAGCGGGGGTGTACCAAAAAATAATTTTATCGGCCCACACGCCTACATTGTAAAAGAGCCCACAAAAAAAGAGGCTGTAATACACTTTTTTATTGTTTAAAAAATCAAAACTAATGAGTTTACCGCCAGGGTAGCGGCGAATAATCATAAACAAAAAGCTAAAAAACAGTAGCGCTTCACCGGCAAAAAACGCAAAAAACAACCCGTCTATTTGCCAGTCGCGCAGTAAAAATGCCAGTAACACCATAAAGCTGTAACCGCTTAACATGGTCACTAAAATAAGCCGGTATTCTTTCATTCCTGATAAAAATATAGCGCCAAGCCATTGGTTACATAAGCTTACAAATGCCCCTAAAATGATTATTTTAGTGACTACGGGCAGCGGTAGTATTGGCCAAACGGCTAAACCAATAAGCAAGGCCGCAACTGTTGTTACTAGTTGTGCCCCCAGTAAGTTAGGCAGTACTTGCTCATCCTTTTTTTGAAAAAACAGATCGGCAACAAAGCGTGTTAATAACAGCTGTAGTCCGCCTGTTAATATAAGAGACGCTGCCATCATATAGGTGATGAGCGTTAAAAATTGAACAATTAATACTTTAGGCAGCACGACACCTAAGCTTAAAATACCAATGAGCATGAGCGCTATAATAGAAAGTAGCCAAGGCCCCGAGCCTATTAATCCTGCGTAACCGTAGGCTTCAAAAACAGAAAGTAGGGTATTTTTTTTGAGAATTTTACGTATCTCAAAACCTATTCCGGCCATGCGATTGTATCCTTGTAAAGTTTATCGTAACGGGCAAACATGTGGCTCTCGTCGTAGTATGTTTTAACTCGTTTGAGGCCGCTTTGTTGGTATTGATACCATGTTTGCTCGTTTTGTAATATCGTGTTTATTTGCTGTGCGGTCTCGCTAGGTGAAGCAATAGACACTACTTCGCCAGCCTTACCAAGCGCCTTGTCTTCTTCGCTTCCTCCTTCTATTATTTCTCGGCACGATCCTACGTCACTTGCAAGCACAGGTACGCCTGCTGCCATTGCTTCAAGCAATACCAGAGGCTGTGCTTCAGAAATTGAAGTCAACGCCACAAGGCCTAATTTGGGGAGTATTTCGGCAATGTTTTGCATGCCGGTAAACGTAATGTTATTGCTTAAATCTAGGCTGCTTACCAGTAACTGACACTCTTTGTAATACTGTGGGTCTTCCTCAAAAGGGCCTATGATCCAGCCTTCTATGTCTGGCAGGTCGGCTTGGACCTCTTTGATGGCACGGATAAAGGTTTTAATATCTTTAATTGGCACTACACGGCCAATTAACCCTACCACCCTCGGGACCGATTTAGGTCTTGCGTTAAGTGCATCAACAAAGCGTTTTGTTTTTATACCATTAGGGACTACAGAGGCTTTGCTTTCACTGGCGCCATCTTTAATTTGTCGTTGTCTGTTACCCTCATACAGAGAAATGATTTTGTCTGCCTGATGATAAGTAGTGCGGCCAATTTGCTCAAAAAAACTGATCCACATTCGGCGAATAAAGCCCATTTCAGTATTTAGGTTTTTACCGAGACTTTGCTCAGACTCTTTTATCCAGCTAGCTTGTATTAAATCTATTTTACGTTCTTTAGTGTAAATACCGTGCTCGGTAAGCAAAAATGGCGTGTTGTGTATAACGCTTGCACCTGCGCCTAATATACCCGCATAACCTGTCGAAATAGAATGAATCAGTTTTACATCGGGGAGGGAGCGGGCTATTTCGGCTATTTTAAACAGTGGTTTATATAAATTTCTGTACGACCAAAAAAAGTCGATAAATGAGGATTCATCGCAATAGGTTAAATAATAGTTTGCCAGCACTTGCCACGACGATTCGCTGTATAAAAAATCGGCTTCGTTTATGCCACTTTTTTTAGCTAGGTTTTCAAAGGCAAACTTGACTAATTCTGTGGGGATAGGATCTTTACAGTCTCGAAAATAGCTGTGCAGTTGCTGCCAAAAATCGAACAGCTCTTTTTTATATTTAACGCCATGTTTAGCGCTTATTTTTGCATTATGGGGCGTAACTAAATAATGTTCGTGCAGTTTTGTCACATTACTTGGTAACGTGTATTGAATATCGCCGTAGTGTTCGGGTGCGCCACCGACAAACACAAGTTCAAAGTTATAATGGGGTAGGCCTTCTATTATCTGGTGCACCCAGCTCGATACGCCGCCCCTGACATAGGGGTAAGTGCCTTCAAGTAAGAGTAGAATGTCAGCTTTTTTTTCACTCATGCCAATACTCCTGTAAATGGCGTAACTCAGAACCCTTGGGCTGTAGCGCTAATTCTTCAAGATAGCGCTGACAGTCAGTGTAATTATGTAATCCAAAGGCAACTTCGGCTTTATAAGGCAATACGTGGCGTCTGGCCATGCCCAATTGAGTGGCTAGATTTAAGTTTTGTTGTGCATCATTTAACTTACCCAGCGCTAGCTGAATACGCCCTAAAAACACATAGCTTGCTGGTTGAGGTTCAAACTCTATACTTGTTAAAGTCAGTGTTTCTGCTTTCTCTAGTACGTATTTCTTTAGTGCGCCTTGTGCTAACCCTAAGTAACTAAGCTCCCAATAAAGCTCTGCTTGTTGGCGCTGCAGATTGCTTAATTTGGGTTGCTGAGTAGTATTGGCTATGTCTTGCTGGCACTGGCTTATTTTTTCGTTCAGTTTTGTTTCTTTGCTATCTAAAGTTGAATAGGCAAGTAAGCGAATATCATCTTCTAAGTCTTTTAAGGCCAGTTTGAGAATAGGAATAGCCTGGGCATCGCTCATATGCCGAGCAGCCATTACTGCACTTAGGCGTTTATTGGGCTCACTGGCGTGTTTTAAAATAGCTTTTAATCCACCCATTGAGTAAATAGGCGTAGCTGAGACACTTCTTGCTTCAAAAGGCAGGGCAGGAACCTTGTGCTCTACAATATCAATGTCGCTGTTTTTAAGCGGTTTACTAAGGGCAAAAGTAATGGCAAATACCACCCCTAAAATACCAAACACTGGCAAGGTAAATAGCAGCAAAAATAACAGCGCTGAGCCACTTTTTAAGGTGGTTTTATATTTGTTAGGCATAAAAGCATGACTAACAAAGGTAAAGCACAGGCTAGCAATGCCATGCAATAAAACAATCAATAGCCAGTTAGGCGCATCTAAAATATGCGCAAAAGCAAAGTATTCACATAAACAACCAATAAAAGCGGCAACAATAATTTTAATCATGAGGTGCAACTAGCTTAGCGATGTGTTCGCTACTTATTGGTAAGGCCACTTGTTCTTCTATTTTAATATGCAGTTGCTCAATGGTTTTGCCAAAGTGTTCAATACACCATGTGTTAATACGCGATATAAATCCGCTTTTATCCAGTTCATTTGCCATTGGCATAAGCAATAACAGAGTGTAGTTCTCACTGTCGTAAAGGTAAATATCTAGTCCCCGACGAGCCTCACTTAAATACTCTAACAACTGACGCGACTCATCACTTGTTTGCACTGCTTTTAGTTTAAGCAGCTGCGAGGGAATGTTATAGCGTTTAGCTTCTTTGTTTGCTCTGCGTAGCTGTCTTACAAAATAAGGTGTTTCTTCTGGGGTCATTACCGGGTTGGTTATTTCATGGCGAAGTAAATCACCGATATTACCGGCCATAACCGCAAGCAAGGTGAGAGTGGTGTTTTTGAGCGCAAAAAATTGAATGTTTTGTACTAAAATAACCCCATAAATGGTGTTATTAATATCAACCAGTGGGATAGCAATGTGGTATTGGCTAAACGTATTTTTAATCTCTTTTACCGAAACCAATTCGCGCTCTTCAAACATAGCTTTTATAAGTGGGTCGTCCAGCTTTAGCTCCCCCATAGCACCTATACTTGCTAAGGGCGGCTCTATTATGGCGTTGTTTTCTACTTTATAAAGTGCGGCTTTTTCGAGTGAGCCATACTCAACAAATAAGTTTAAAATGCTTGTTGCTGCACTGTCTAAGCGTCTTTGTGTTAGTTGCCCGATAACGGAGCGAACCGCTTGAAGTGATTCGCGAAGGCTAAGAGTATGACCTGCCAGCATTTGCTCAATCCGGTCATGGGATGAGTTTATTAAATGATATTGGCGGGTAAAGGTCTCTAATCGGTTAGTGACATATTCAAGTTCAATACTTTGCTGTTGATTGGTGCGCTCCCATACATCTCTGAATTCGCCAGCAATCATAATAACAATTAAATAACCAATCATAGCGTTGATATTAAACTCGTTAGGTTGCGCTAATACCTGGCTTTCACTTAACAATAACTGCCCAGCTAATAAACATAATATACTTATAAAACCTTTTGAAAAACCGTAGCGTAGAGCCACTAACAGCGGCCCAAGGACTGGCCACGAAAACCCATTTTCCGTCCAAAAGGGGTCTTCGGCGTTAAATATAACCGGCAGTACAATTGCAAGCGTGGTAAATATAATTACCTCAGCCCAAATTTGTAGCTCAGGAACCTCTCTTGGTCGAAAAAAATGTGTTTTCACTCACTAACCTCAATGTACGAAATTAAATCGGCAATAACATCTTGTGCTGTGGCGGCAATACTATCGCGTCCCCAGCCACTTTTGGCGATAGTACCGGTCCAAAGTGGTGTTGTTTGACCTGTAGCCGTTAAGCTGAGTGTTAGTGCTACTACAGGCTCACCATCGAGGCCTGCTTTATAACGCCATTCTTCAATGCTGCCTGATAATACATAGTCTGTTTGCTGCGTGTTTAGCCACTGCATAGCGTTATCAAGGCGGTATTGGTCGTCAAGCGGCGGAAGCTCCTTGTTATTATTTCGCGGTGCACGTAATAACTTTGGTAGCTTATTTTGCTGCCAAATACTGGCCAGTATATCTTCTGCACGTTCACCAGCTAATGGGGTTTGCGCATGATTTACCAAAGGCAGTAACGCCACGGTAGTTGATGGTCCCAGCTCTACATCATCAGCCACACGGCTGGTGGTACATGCGCTGAGCACTAATACCAAACACGGTATGATTAAACGAAACATATTCTCTCCTAACATTAAAAATGTACGTAATAGCCTAATTGTAATTGTGTATCTGAGTTGCCCACTTTATTACTACTTTGATAACCCAGTTGTAATTTAAATAAGTCATCCCCTAGCACAGACCAGCCTGCTCCACTTGATACTGACACATCAAGGGTATCATTTAACGTTTGATAACCCGTACTGATGTCAAATAACCATGAGGGACTTTCGCCTAAGTATGGCGGAGCTAAGTTTGTGTTTGACGAAAGCGAGGTACCCAGAGCAAAGCGCCTAAATGGTTGTATATCAATAAGTTGCGGTCGTGCTCTTTGGTCTACACCTAAAGGGGCGAGTGTGCGCTCAAAGTCTTGCCATTGCGCACTAAAATAGGTATTCCAAATAGGGCGGTCTTTTAAAATAGTGTATTGATAGCGGGCGTTGTATTCTTGGCCTTTTACAAGCGTTGAGCTATCGCTGCGGCGTTTAAACGCCATTGCGGCTGCCGAGAGCTGCACGTTTTGGCGCCCATCAATGGCGTAATTAATATAAGCCGTGGTTTTATTTAATTTAGCAAAGCTAAGCAAGGTTTCTGACTGGCGGTTTTCAACATTGTGCTCAAGTTTTAAACCTACCTGAGTACGTGAATCCCATTGGTAACGCGTATCTAGACTCAGGCCTTGGCGGCTCATTAATTTGCCCTGATGCGAGTCTACTTTTGCATCAAAGTACCAGCGGCCCCACGTCATCTTATCTTCAATGGCAAACAGCAACCCGTTGTTATTTAGATTTTGCTGATTACTAATACTTAGTTTCCATTGCCCTTTAGCATACGGAAAATAAACATTTACATCGTACTGGCTAGTGTTTAAACCCGCCTCGGGCGATAGATTAATCTCTAATGCTCTAAAGTAGCTGGTGCGGGCATTACGTAATAAAGACGTTTCGGCTAGTGTTGGCTCTTGTGTTAACTCCTCATACCAACGCTGCATAGTTGCATAAGGTTGCTTTAAATATAATAAAGCGCTGAGTTCATCTACTTTGCCTAACGTTTGTGTATTTACCAGCGCCTTCACTTTATTAAATTCGCCGTTGCTCATAGCTAATTGTAGCTTTTGCCATGGCTCAAGCTTTTGTGCAGCCCGTCTTGCTAACCACCAGTTAGCGGTTGTGTTGTTTATAGCCTCAGGCGCTATGTCATCTAAGCTACTAAATTGGCGTAAGTGGGGCACGGCCATAGCACCTGCCCACTGGATCATTAAACCGCGGTATGCGTATTTGTCTTTTGGTAAATGGTTTAATAAATAATGTTTAAGTTCGCTGGCGTTAGCGTAGTAGCCTAATTGGTTCATCACATCGGCTAAATTTACTAAAGTGGTTAAATCCCGAGGATTACTAACAGCTAACTGGCGCAGATAAAAGTAAGCACTATTAAAGGCTTTTTGATGAATAGATAAACTCGCCAATAATTGTGCCCAATCTCGGTTGGGCTCATTGCTTGAGTAGTTAGCTAAAATACGCTTAATCATAATGGTGTCGTGCATTTGTAATGCAAGCCAGCCTTGCGTGAGTACCACATCGGGATTGTATTCGCTTAGTTTTGCTGCACGGTTAAGTGTTGTGTACGCGTAGTTTAAGTCACTTTGGTTTTGGTACCAGTTTGATAAGATTAACCATGCTGGGTAAAGCGCTTTATTATAACGTTGTTTTTCAAGAGCCTGATGAGCACGAGTAACGTGTTCTTCATCGCCAATTTGCGTACTTAATAAGGTGATTTGAATTAATTGTCTATCGGTCAATGGCGCTTGCTGCCATAGGTAATTTAATAAACCTTGTGGGTTGTCGGCAAATTTTAACTGCTGATAATGCAGCATATCACCTACACTCAAGGGGGTAATGTTTTTTAATTGCTCTAAGGCGTACAACTCTTCTTGTTTATCGTTCACACGCATAGCCATATCAACACGTGCACTCCAAAACTCATCATCGTTACTGTGTGTTTTTTGCTTTAGAATGGTCAAAGCAGTTGTAAAGTCATCATTTAACCAATGTGCTCTTGCAAGCCAGAGTAAATCTTCTTCGTTTTTTGGCCCTGCGTAGTGAGGCCACAAGGCTCTTAATCCAGCTAAATTACCGGTATCGTGTAACACCTTGGCTTTCCAATATTGTGAAAGAGGTGTTTTTCCGTTTATTTGCTCATAGCGCTCAATATGATTAAGCTCTTGTTTTGCGTTACCAATAAATTCGTTGGTTTGCATCCAATTTGCAAATCCGTTGCCTTTAAGCTGTCGGTTTTGCGCTTTATATTCGTAAATGTCGTTAGCGTCTTGGTACAAGTAAAGAGCGTTGGCGTCATTAATACTATCGGTCAGCATAGCCACATCAACGGCTTTGTGAGCCATTAACCATTTAAATTCTTTAAGCGCTTGCTTTGGTTTGTTTTGCCAGCGCATAATTTTCCAGTTTAAAAGCCTAAGCGATTTATTGTTTGGGGTTTTACGTAATAACTTTGCGATTAATTGCTCAGCCCCTGGTGCATCGCCATTGGCAAGGCGTAAGTGCATGGCTTTGGTTAAATACTCGCTGTTATTAGGTTGTGCTTTTAGTAATATTTCAACTGCTTTCAAGGCGGCTACATCATCACCTGCTAGGCTTGCATAATATAATGTACGCTCAGAATTTGCGGTATCACCGTATTTTTTCCACCATCTGTAGGCTTGCTTTGGGTTGTTAGCGCCAAGCGCAGTTTCAATTGCTTTTTGAGCTACATCAGCATTTATATGGGTTTTATAAATGGCCAAGGCCTTGGCTGGCTCCCCAGCGCTTAACCAAAAATCAGCGGCTAGTAATGGCTGAGCGTATCGCTCATAGTATTGGGCTACGCTTGTATTAAGCCCTGTTGCTTTGGCTATTTCTAATAATTGTTCATCCCAATGTGTGAATGCCGACAATTTAAGAGTTAATTCTTCAAAACGGTCATCTTTTTTAGCACCGCTATCAACCCATAGTGCGTATAAAAGTTTAATTTCTAGCTCAGTTTTTTTATCACTTTTAGGAAGCTTTTTAAGCTCGCTAGTTGCTTGTGAATATTCATTTAAACCAATATGAATGGCTATTTTTTTTGCACGTAGTTTTTCATTGTAGGGGTCTGTAATTAACGCGGCATTTAAGTAGGTTTTTTCAAAGGTATAATCTTGCGATAATGAGTCGTCTTCAAAAAAGAGGGTGTGTGGGAACAGCGCGTAAAGAGAAAAGCAGCTTACGGCTAAAATAATTAAAATAGTTTTAACAGACACTAAGTGAGGGCGTTTTTTATTATTCATCATTGAGCCCTTGTTGCGCAGTTTAAATAGCCATAAAATTCGCCAGCAGGTAATGTAAACTGCGTTTTATTACCAAACGTTTTTCCACTGTAACGCTCACCCATATGAGAGATAAACTGACAGTTTTGGGCATTTCTTAGCTCAATTTTAGCTTCAATCCACGCTTTAAAGCTGACAGGGCCGTTTACCTGCCAATGACTAAACGCTACATTGGCAGAAAGCAAATAAGGTTGGTTATCGGGGGTTGTGTGATCAAAGTTGATTGTGGCTATTTCATCGCCCACGTGAATATAATTGCCTTTCGCCGTTACCCCTAAAATACCGTGGCTGTTAGTCATGTTAGGTACATCAAAAATAGCAGGCAAGCGTAGCGTTTTTATATATTTAGAGCTAAAGAGCCATTCGCCACGCGCATTTTTAGCAAGCGCAGAGAAATAAAAATCTTTGGCGATACGTGCATATTGGCTCAAATGCACAGGGGTGTTTTCTCTGGCTAATACGTAATCCACATTGTAATGCAGTGCGTCAAGCCCCGCCGGCACCTCGCCAGAGTAAAAATGAAAGTAAATTGTGTAAGGTTTTAACCTGTATGGCTTTTCGGTTATTTCAAATGTCTCTACTAAACGCTTAAAGCCATAGTAAGGGCCATGCCATAAGTTAGTGTAAACATTTTCGTTTAAGATAGGGGCGTATATTTGATACAGCAAATCTCGCTCAGGGCGGCCAATAGGCGAAATATGCGACAAGCTTGGGTTATCAGCATTTACGTCGGTATTTCCCCCATTTACGTTAATTACTCCCGCATTTCGTGCAAGCTCAAGCGCTTTAGGCCCTGGGGTCGCATCACCCGACCATAGCATCATTACGGTTTTTTTGTTTTTTGGTGCGAGTCGCTCATTAATGTAGTTTATTGAACCAGTTATTTCTTTGTTTAAGTCTATGGCATCATAGCCGGGAACATCTAAATGAAACCCGTAGTCGGTATCGTCTTTATCTATTTCTTTTCTGCCAGATAAGGCTGTCCAAAAATAGGGGTGGCTGTAGGTGTGTGATGCAACCTCAACATAGGGAAGCGCAAATATTTCTTTGGCTATTTTTTCAAGCTTTGGGCTGTCAGCGCTATGCAATCCATTAGGCTCAATATCAGCTTGAATAATTGAAGAGGTTAATGGCAGCTTATATTTTTTAATAAATTCATCACGGATTATTTCTGCAGCATAAGGCTTACCTGCAAAGTGCGCAATGCTCGTGAAACCGTCGCCATCAATATGCAGTGTCAGCATCCGCCGGCCACTTAATGTGGTGGTATCAGGGGCAAGTATTGGTGCAAGTCCCATCGCATCAGTTAATAAAGCAACTGGGTCTACAACCCAGTTGCTGCCCTCCATAGGTAATGTATCTATTAGCCAGGGGGCCGCAATGAGTGCACCGTACTTTGTTTTGCTTGCCTGAGTTAGCGTGGTGCCATCGTCAGCGTGTATTGATATTAATGATTGCGCGTTCGTAGTAAGTGTTAATAAATACGGTTTTACAATAGCGGGCGCGCTGGCCGCTTCACCCTTCAGCCAAGGTACCATCGTTGCAAGCTTATAAGGCCCATTTGAAGGAGTGTTAAGGGTTTCTACCCCTAAACTTTGTAATAATTTATTAGAAGGTGGAAGTTCGCCGAGAATAAGTTGTGGTACCACCCCCAAGTTACCTTCGAGCCACTCAATAACTTGAGCATCATAAAACTGATCGCTCGTTGTCCACGAGATAATGCCAGCATGGAGGCTGGTATCTACTTTAGGTAAAGGCGTATTTGCTACATCAATGTAATCGGGGATGTAGCCTAAATACTCAATCATTGTGGCAAGTTTTAAATGGACAGTGGTGTATATCAGTGGCTTTACATTACTGTTATACGGAATGAGTATACGCCTAGGCACAGGCTGGATGCTTGATGTCCCCCAAGTTTGAAGGTGTCCATCAGTAACCCAAGGTGCATAGCCTTGATCGCTAATTTGTTTTGCCATTGCAAGGCGAGCCTGCGGTTTTGCATAGTCAATAACCTGCACTTTAAAGCCAAGTTTTTGTGCTTTGTTAAGCTGTGCATTTAACCAGTTTTGATCATCCACAGTGGTGAGTTTGTAACTGTTATCGACTGGGTTAAAGTGGCTAAAGAGTCCTTCGGAAACTAAATCAGATGCGTAATTATTAAGCTTAGGCAATAACTCAAATCCTCTGTTGAGGATTAAGTGTTTGTTAAACGTACTCGACAAACCCTTAATTATATCAACAAGGCCCGCTTGTTGAGCTGCTTTATCGTAATCGGGTTTTAATAATTGGTAGCTGTCGAGTGTGTCTAAAAACAAACCGTTAAAGCCGCGTTGCTTTAATTGATTCGCTTGTTTTTGCAAATGTTGTTGCCAATGCTCAGCGGTTAAATCAGCAATGTGGCTATCCCAGTGTGGGTTTTGAGCTACTGAAGATTCATTTTCAGTATACGACTCTCCTACGCTTAGATAAGCATATACACTAATATCACGCTCTTTTAGCCAATTCAGTTCGTGTTTAGTGATATTTTGTGGTTGCACAACAACCCGTGAATAAAAGGTCATTTCAGCCAGTGGCATGGGGGATGAATAGTAAAAAGCAATACTCTTGCTGGCAGGTTGAGCGCACACGTTTAAACAAATTAACAACGTTAGATATAAGAAATACTTCATTATTTTTTAAAAACCACAGCCTAAGTTAACGTTGAACATTGTTCCGTTTTTTTGTATAAGTATTTATTATTAGAATTGTGATGATTATATGTTAAATAAAAATGCCTGGCTACCTTAATGTGAGGTGAAGACTGGCTCTATTGCTTAAGCGTTAACTAAATAAAAGGTAATAAAGACGCGTTACTGCACAATGTTTTCGATAAAAATTGCGACTAATGCCAAGTGATACTATATATCTAAAGCGCTGTAATCTAATTATAATGCGCCCACCTTGCCAGCCCTTGGCAAACCCCTATGGTATTTATAAATTGGTATAAATAGTGACATATTGAATGCTTACTTTATTACGTTGATTACGGCAAAGCAGACAGTGTCTACGTGTATACCCTATTTGTGGAGATTTAATGAGTAACATAAGCTTAAGAAATAAACTTTTTTACTGGCTATTTTACCGTTGAGCTAGTTATTAATGAGCTTAATGGCCAGCTCGTACTATTTAGAATCGCAAAATCAGCAACAAAATTTTGAAACAATTAAATCTAAACTCATTAAAGACAAACCCTCGCTACTTGCCACTGAAGTGGAAATCTCAATTGAGTTGGTACGCCATCAGTTGGATAACGGATCTACACAAGGTGTTAAAAATGTCCTGAGGGAGCTTACTTTTGGTGACGACGGTTACTTTTTTATTTACGACACACGCGGCGTTAGCGTGTTCCATGCTCTGTTAGTAAGCGCTATTGAAGGGCAGAATAAAATAGGGATGACAGACCCAAATGGTAAAAAATAATTGTTGGATTATTGCAACAGAGCAAAGCTCAGTGACAGAAGAGATAAACCGTAATGTGTTTGCCATTCAAGAAATTGTTAATGAACTAACTCAAGCAAGTAAGGCCACTTCTGAGGTTAGCCAAAATTTAGCTGGGCGCGGTGAGAACTTAGGGCAATTAATAGGGCAGTTTAAGGTTTAAAGTTTTAAACAGTATTGTTTAAATTACTAATAGCCGCGACTTACGTTGCGGCTTTTTATTATTGAAAGTATGCTAACCCTAGGGAATTTTATTAATTATGTGTAGTCTATTACACGCATTTTTAAATAAACTGAGTAATCCTTATATGCAACAAAGTATGCCTTCGATAAATAGCTGTAACCGAGCACAATTAATACCTGAGCAAGATTTAGGGCGAGTAATTTCGTTTTTACGTTCAAAGCTTTCTAGCCATATTGATACACAGCTTCAGTCAATGGGTTTAACGTCGGCCCAATATATTGTGGTGGTATTATTAGCAAAAGGCTCGGCAAATACATTAGCTGGGCTGTGTGAGCATATGGTTTACGATAAAGGGGCTATGAGCCGCTTGCTAAAGCGCCTAGAAGAAAAAGATCTTATTGCAAAAACTCAGTGCGAGTTCGATAAGCGCTCTACCATTTTAGGTTTAAGTGAAAAAGGCAAAGCCTTGTACCCGCAAATAATGCCTCTGGTAAATGAGGTGTATGCTAAAGCGCTTAACGGATTCTCTGATGATGAAAAACAGCAAGTTATAGATTTATTATTTAAAGCAATAACCAATTTAGACTCACCCCCCGAATAGATTATCAACATTTTAGCGATACTGTTTCAATAAAAACTTAGCTTGCTAAGTACTAGTTCTCATTGTGCGGCAAATCCAATCTTGTTAATATAGTTGCCTAGGCAATTAAAGTTATCATCTTGTTAGGTTTGTTATGATTGAAAATAAGTTGTTATCACAATTACAGCAGCAGTTTCCTGAACATGTATTTATGCAACAGTATTTAAGTGTTGTTCATAAAGGGCGTTTTGCGAACGCAATTGTATACAGGTACAAAGATGATACGTTTGACTTAATAGTAAAAGACTTTAGCCAAAGCCCGTGGTTTATTCGTAAAACCTTTGCCAAGCTTTCTGTAAATCAAGAATTTAAAGGGTTGAGCCGTTTAGCACAGCTTGATGCAGTAGCTAATCGGTTTAGCCGTTTATCGCCGATAGCGGTGGCGTATGACTACATAGAAGGCACGCCGCTTAGCAGCTTAATACAGCAGGGCAAGGCGTTGCCTGTTGAGTTTTTTATTGAGCTTGAACGCCAAGTTGCAAAAATGCACCGCCTAGGCATTGTGCATTTAGATTTACGTAATATGGGCAATATATTATGTGGTAGCGATGGCAAGCCTTATATCATTGATTTTCAGTCAACCATTAGCTTTTCGCGCTTTGCGCGTTGGTTGCAGCGTTTTATGCGCGGCTGCGACATGTCGGGCGTATACAAAGCGTGGGATAAGCTAAGTAGTACACCTTTGCCGCGTGCTAAGCAGCAGTATTTGCAGCGTTTTAACCATGTTCGTAAGCGATGGATATTCAAAGGCTACCCAATACAACGTGCATATGCATGGGGTGTTGCAATGGTCACGCAGTTTGTGGACTCTGACCTAATACGTAACTTAACCGATAGATTTTAATTCCCCTTTTTTCATTGTGTAACTTTGCCCGTAACCGCTTAGCGTTATGGGCTTTTTTTTGGCTAAAAATAAGGCCAATCACTTCTTTTTAAATTTTTAAAATAAACAGTAGTATCGCGGGTGTTTTTGCCCCTACAATGCGCAAAAAAATGAGTGCAGTTTCAAATACCAAAGCTTAAAGTGCTTTAATAAGTTTAGGTTTTTTCTGCAATTTTTTATTGTTTAAGTAAACTATAAGCAATGTGCATTTTTAAATTTAAGGTTTTAAGATGATTGAGTATCCAGTCGACCAACTACCGCAGCTAATAAACGATTTATTACAATGCGAAACACACGCACAAAAAAGCCAGCTTTTAGCCGATGCACAGCTTAATTTATCTACTGAGCATTTATCACTACTTTTTGAAGCCATACCCAAAGAGCAGCGCTTAGAAATTTGGCAACTATTAGATAAAGACACGCAACACGAAATATTTGTCACCCTCAGTGATGACAGCTGTTTATGGTTACTACAAACCTTAGATGATAACGAGGCGTACGCGTTATTAGATGAAGTAAATGTTGAGGAGTTACTTGAGCTTGAAGAGGTTATCCCTGAGCGCTTTGTTGATTATGCAAAAAAGCAACTCGATGAAGCACAAACCAAACAATACGATCTTGCTCAACAGTATCCGCCTGAGCAATTAGGCCATTGGGCTGGTTTCGACTTTTTAAAAATAACCGAAAAAGCAACAATAGCAGGTGTTAAAAAACTACTGCAAAAAGGGTTGCCGCAATACAGCGAAGTGGTGTATTTAGTTAGCCGCCAAGGCAGCCTAATAGGTGAACTTGCAATAAATGATTTAATAAAAGCCGATGAAGGCGATAACCTATTGGCGCTGGCAAACTATGACTTTTCATCATTACATGCAGATGATGATTTATACGAAGCGGCAGAAGTGGTTATTCACAGTGAAAAAATGGCCATGCCGGTGGTTAATAGTGATAATAAATTGGTAGGGCGTTTAACCATTAGCGCGGCATACGAATTACGCCAAGAAATTGCCGATGAAGCCGCGGCAAAAGCCGGTGGTTTACGTGAAGACGAAGACCTGTTTGCGAGTGTCAAAAAGAGTGCTAAAAACCGCGGAATTTGGTTGGGTATAAATTTAGCGACGGCGTTTTTAGCATCGTGGTTTATAGGTTTGTTTGGCGCAACAATAGAGCAAGTTGTGGCCCTGGCGGTGCTTATGCCTGTGGTGGCCTCTATGGGCGGAATCGCGGGTAGTCAAACGTTAACAGTAATAGTGCGCGGTTTAGCGCTTGGCCAAGTCACTGACTCTAACCGCAATGCACTTTTAAAAAAGGAGCTACGGGTAGGCGCTGTAAATGGTTTGGTGTGGGCCCTAGTGATTGGCGGGTTAACTTTTGCTTGGTTTAGCGACACCATGCTAAGCATTACAATTACCATTGCGATATTGCTCAACTTAGTTGCTGCGTCGTTAGCTGGGGTTGTTATACCGTCTATTTTAGACAAAATGAAAATAGACCCTGCGCTTTCTGGTTCGGTAATATTAACCACGGTGACCGATATAGTCGGGTTTGTGACCTTTTTAGGGTTAGGCAGTTTATTACTGCTTTAAGCTATAAAACAACAAAGCCGCATTAAGCGGCTTTGTTTGTTATTACAAATGCGCGTTGTTATTAATAGTCACTACGCGTTGCGGGAACGGTATTTCTATCTCAGCGCCATTAATGGCTTTATAAACACCAGCATTAATAGCTAGTTTGGTTTCTATAATTTTGGTTGTAGGTACCCAATAGCGATAACTAATGGTAACGCCGCTATCGGCAAAGCGCTCTATGCCTACTTGAAAAATAGGGTTTTGAGCGACCTGGTCATGGGCCTTTAACACTTCTTCAATAAGGCTAACAGCGGTATCAGCGCATGCAGTGTAAGCTATGTCTATTTCTCCTTTAACTAACGAGTAGCTAAAGGAGTTATGAATAATCTCACCCACTATGTGCTTATTAGGAATCGTGATCTCTACTTTCTCTTCATCAATTAAAATTGTGTAACCCAGCTCAATTGTTTTTACTTGGCCGCTGACCCCTTTTACTTCAATGGTATCGCCTACCACAAAGGGGCGCGTGGCAATAATAGCAAGGCCTGCGCCATAGTTTGAAAGCATCCCTTGTAAGGCTAAACCCGCACCTAGAGAGGCGGCACCTATAGCCGCTACAAAGGGGGTAACACTAATGCCTATTTTGCCAAGCGCTATAACGATGACCATCACAATAAGTAATACTTTTACCACGTTACTCACAAAACTGGTAAGTGTGACATCTACATTGTGACGAGCCATCAATTTAGCGACTAGGTTTGAGAGTTTTTTTGCAACCCACAAACCTAATATAAGTATAAGAATGGCGCCCACAATTTGCATGCTGTAGGTAACTAAATACTCAGTGAGCATGGTGTAGTATTTTTCAAATTGTTCTATTTCAGAACTGATCATAGTGGGCTCTTTATATTGCGTAATTATTTTTGCTAACTATAGCAAAGTGTTGATTAAAAATGGATAAAGCACAGGGACGATAATTGCCGTTAGTAGTGCACTTAAGGCCATAGCAACTGATGAAAGTGCGCCTATTTTTGGGTGTTCAGCAAGAGCTGCCGCGGTGCCTATAGCATGGCAAGCGGTTCCCATAGCTACACCTTGAGCTTGGTGATTATAAACACCCACCCACTTAATGAGCATTAAGCCAAAGAGCGCACCGAGTAATCCAATAAAAATAACTAACGCGGCGGCAAGTGAGCTAATCCCCCCTAAAGACTCCGTAACTATTAACGAGATAGGCGTAGTTACACTTAATGCAGCTACGGATGCGCTTAAGTTAGCAGGAACATCAAATAAAATACTTAAAATAAAGGCCACAACCGTTGCGTTAATAATACCTAAACTGCATGTACTTACTATTAAAAGAAGATTTTTTCTGACATGAATAAATTGCTGGTATAAGGGTAAGGCTAGGGCCACTATAGCGGGCTCTAATAGCCAACTAAGTAGTTGGCTGTGAGCAAAAAAGTCAGCATAAGGTAAGTTTAAATTAACCAGCACTAAGGCAATAATCGCAATACTTAAAAACACCGGGTTGGTGAGCGACTTTACTATGCTGTACTGCCAGTGTTTATTAAACGCTCTTAATAGTAAAAACAGCAAAATAATAGCGGGAGTTGTTAAGTACCATAGCGTAAGGTGCAGCTCAGTCATTGTTATTTTTACCTTTAACATAGCCAACAACGCTGCTTACCAGTAAAAGCGTACTGGCAGGGACGAGCAAAATAACCAAAACTAAATAGGGCCAATGCAGCTTAATAAGTGCAATGTGCTCGATAAATCCTACCCCCGCGGGTATAAAAAATATTGGCATAATATTTAAAATAGGGGAGGCCGAGGGTTTAATATGGTGCTCTTTCACTACACCTAACAGTAATAAACTTAGTAAGATAACCATGCCAAGGAGGGGGGCAGGAAAGCTGCCACCTATCAAATGCATTATTAATTTAGCACACCCTAAACACAGTAAAATAATTACACTGCTAAGCAAGTACTTCATGATAATGGCTCATTAGTATATAAAAAAGCTAACGTTAGCAAATTCACCCCATTTTTAAATGCGAACTTAGTCTTACCAGCGTTTAGAGTTTGCATAGTTTATATCTGCTTTCCCTTTTGTTTTGGCGATTGCTTTTTTTGTGTTGGGGTTGAGTAGCAAACGAACTTGGCTAAACGTTTCTTTAGCTAATATTTTTCGTTGGTTTGTTGCATAACTTTGCTGAGTAACGCGCTTTATAGCGGCAAGTGTGTCGGGGGAGCGCTCTAGCAATGTATTTAACATACGTTGGGTGGCTTGCTCTGTATTACTTGTAAGCTCTGTGACTAATCCAAGCTCGTAAGCTTTTTGCGCATTAATAGGGTTTGCGTGGCTTGCAAGCCAAAGCGCTTGGTCACGTTTTAATAAACCAGCTAACACTACATTGGCACCCATATCGGGGCATAATCCCCAGCGCGCTTCCATAATGGCCAGCTTTGCTTGAATATCAACAATTCTGTAATCGGCGCCTAGCGCTATTTGTAGCCCACCTCCCAAACAATTTCCATTTATTTGTGCAATAACTGGTACGCTTAAAGATTGCCACCCCAGCACCACTTTTTGCGCTAGGTTTTGATTGCCTGGCAGCCATTTGAATAGCAGCCTTACAATATTCAAAGGTGAAGCCATAACGCCTGCAACATCTAGCCCTGAGCAAAAATGCTCACCGTCACCTTTTATCACTACAGCGCGAACACGCTTATCTTTTTTAATACGTTTAATTGTGTTGTTTAATTTCATAAACATATCAAAGCTAAGTGCATTTTGTTTTTCTGCGCGGCTTAGAGTAACGTTAGCAATGCCTTGTTGTATTTCTAGTTTTATCATTGCGCTCTCCTATTCGCATGTGTTTGAGCTTATGACGTACGCAGTGCTAAGTAAAGTAACAGTTTGTTTTATAATACAAAATAAATTGAATTATTTTTAACTTTTTTAGTCAAAGTACGTCGAATCTTATTCAAGCTTAACCACACATGAGCTGGTAACAAAAAAGTCATTATTTTTTGGTGTTTTTTCTCAAATCACAGATGAGTTTTGGTATTATGTGTGCACTTAAAATGCATTGAGGTTTTACCCATGTCAGGCCCACGTTTATACAGCGAAGAAGAAGTTACCCATCAAGCGTACGATATTTTTTTAGAGCTGGCGCCAAATAATCTTAGCGAGCAAGATGTTGAAGACTTTAACGAGTACCGAGAAGAACTTGGGTTTATTGAAGAGGGCGAACCTGATGCGCAATGGCAAGACTTTGTAGCACTTGAAATAGAGCCGGAGTTATTTGTACAGGTGTTAGTGGGGTTAGAGTTTGAAAACGAAGATGTGTTGTTTGCAAAAATTTTAATTAGCCGTGATAAAGACGCGCCGTTTTGTCATATTTTGTGGAAAGAAACAGAGCACGCTGAGTAAGCAGTTTTGTTTGTATGTGCCAGAGAGTTTACCGTGCATAAGTATTTACTATTCGTGTTTTTAATAATGTGCAGCCGCTGTTGGGCTGTTGACCCATTTGAAGACTTTCATGAATATGGACAACTCTCTGATGAAGAAATTCACGAGCTGCATAAAGGCGAAATGCTTTATGGTGATACTGAATTTGGCTTGATTTTAAGTAAAGGTAACACTAACTCCACTAGTTTTAAATTTAGAGGGAATTTATACCAAGACTTCGAAAACTGGCGCAATCAGTTTAAATTAGACACTTTATATAAACGCGATGAAAATGACGACACAGGGCAAACAGACGTAACAGCGGACCGTATTTTTGTCTCTGCACAAGGTAACTACAAGGTGGGGGTTAAAAATTCTTCATTTTTTATTTACGGTGACTACGAAGAAGATAAATTTAGCGGTCTAGAATACAAAAGTACAGTCGCTACTGGTTATGGTGCCAGAGTATATCAAGGTGTAAAAAATAAAGTAGATATTGATATTGGCCCCGGTCTATATCGCTCAGTGGCTGATGATGAGTCAGAAGTGAGTGAAGAAGATGAAAACCAAACCGGTTATTTAGTACGTATTGCAATGCAGTGGGAACGTTTGGTATCAAAGCGTACGCGCTTTAATCAAGATGTGAGTATTGAACAGTCTTTATCGGGGTTAAATTCACGTTTGAAGTCAGAAACCGCTTTGATTAGTCAAGTCATAGGCGCGGTATCGTTAAAGTTTGCCTACATGTATCGTTATAACTCAAAACCTGAAGACGATAATCTTAAATACGACTCAGAATTAAGCGCCACGTTGGTGTACAGTTTTTAATAATAAAGAGAGCGTTATGTATCAGCATAAACAATATGCGGTGTTTATATTTTTTGTTTTAGCATGGATAGGCGGCTTTGTAGCCTTAGCCTGGAACTTAATGGGTGCAGATGTGCCATTAATGGTATTTGCCGGTGTACTCGTTTTAGTTGGCTTTTTGTTTCATGGTTTAACTGTAAAAGTTGACGAGCAAACAATTAGTTGGGCTTTTGGTCCTGGCGTTGCGGGGCAACGATTAGCGCTTGCAGACATAGTAGAGGCTAAAGCGGTGCAAAACTCCTACCGCCACGGTATTGGTATTCGTATTACACATGATGGGTGGGTGTATTCTGTATCAGGCTTTAGTGCAGTGCAGCTAACCTTAAAAGACGGTACTAAGTACCGAGTAGGAACAAACGATCAGCAAGGCTTATTACGTGCGCTTGAGGGTAAAATAACACCTAATGAAACGCCTTTAGAGGAACCGGCGCCAATAAAAACCGCGACCTACAACAATATGTTATAAAAAAAGCGCCTTAGGCGCTTTTTTTATAAACGGCACTATGATTAGTGATCGTGACCACAACCGCCTTCACCGTGCACGTGGCCGTGCGCAAGCTCTTCCTCGGTTGCTTCGCGCACCTCTAAAATTTCTACATCAAAATTAAGAGTAATACCCGAAAGCGGGTGGTTTCCATCAACTATAACGTCTTCATCTTGAATCTCGATAATCATTACAGATTGATCACCATCATCAGTTGATGCTCTAAATTGCATACCTACTTCAATCTCCATGCCATCAAACATTGACTTAGGCACCGCTTGCATTAGGTTATCGTGACGTTCGCCGTAGCCTTCTTCAGGTTCTACTTTTACATTTAATGTATCACCGGTTTGCTTGCCTTGGAGTGCATTTTCAAGCCCTGGGATTAAGTAGCCTGTGCCAATAATAAAAACCAGTGGCTCGCCATCAAAAGAGTTATCAATGGTATTGCCATCGTTATCCAGTACTGAATAATGCATTTTTACTACTGTGTTTGGTGCAACGATCATAGTCATTCCTATTTATTCATCTTCAAGAGAGTAAGGTAGAGGCAGAATGCTTAGCTCTACCTGAGGGGTGTGCTTTGCACGAAGTACGTGTGTACTTGGTGTATCGTTTGGCAGCACAACAAGGCCAAATAAGGTTTGGCTATTTTCGTTATAGCTTTGGGCAATTAGTTTACCAGCGCGGCGCCAGTTCTCGCCCACTTGGGTTTCAAGCTCTGGCTCTTCAAGTAGGCCATGGCTTTTACCTGTAACAATATACATAGCGCGTTTGTTTTTACCTAGGTACTTCATACGGGCAACGGTTTCTTGGCCGGTGTAACAGCCTTTTTTAAAACTAATGCCGTTAATCGCCTGAAGATTCACCATTTGTGGTACGTATTCGCCAATGGCGTCACTATTTAATTGTGGCTCGCCCGCTTTTATAGCGGCTTCTTGCCATAGCGCGCAGTTATCTAAAGTAGACACATCATCTGGCATACTAAATTGGCTATCAACCATTAGTAAAACGCGATTTGGCGCTAATTTTAGTGCTTTACCGCTTGGAAAGTCACAGGCTGTTTGCTCGTCAGAAAAACGAATATCGAGCTTTTCAAGCACTGGGGCTAAATCGTCACTGATCAACCCAATTAGTCTATTCGTAGAGATATCTATATCTACTTTGGCAAACACAGCGTATTTTTTTAGCTCGATAAGCGATTGCTCTACCTCAGGCTGTGAGCCTGCTAGGTAATAACTATCTTGATGGGAAAATAATTTAAACACACCCCACAGCTTGCCTTTGGCACTGCAGTGGCCAGCCCATAAATAATTGCTGTTAGATAGTTTATTGAGATCTTGAGTAATTTGTCCGTGAAGATAAGACAATTTATCCGCACCGGTTAGGCTAATAAGCTGGTGAGATAACGGACATGCATAAACGCTCGACATAAAAACCTTCTGTGCAATACAAATGAGTAGACATAATAACGTAGTTATAACCAAGGGTACAGCAACGAAGCTGGGCAGTTTTTATTATTTGGCCAATGATTAATAGCTGCTAATTATGCAGGTATTTGTTAAACTCAGGGCAATTAAGTATGAGGTTTAAAATGACTGAAATTCATAGTAAAGCACGTATACGCTGGGCTTGTCGCCGCGGCATGTTAGAGTTAGATGTTTTGTTTATGCCATTTGTCGAGCAGGCATATGATTCATTAAATGCACAGCAACAGGCTGTATTTCAGCGTTTGCTAACCCAAGAAGACCCTGATTTGTTTGCATGGTTTATGGGCCATGAAGAATGTAAAGATGCTGAGCTTAATACTATGGTATCGCTGATTTTAGACCGAGTACGTGTATAGGTTTACAGTAGTAAATAACAAAGCAGAACATCGGCCTGTGGTGCTGTTTTTCTGCTTATTGAGTGTTGTATTAGGGCTTTACTTGAGCTCTTTTTTTAGCATTGTTGTCTGTTTAACTCTAAATGCAATTGCACTTTGCTGGGTATGGCAAAAGATACTCGCAATTCACCCAGATAGTGGCGTTATTATTTTAGAGCATAAACAAATACGCTTTGAAAACGAAAACGTAAAGATTCAAGGGCAAATCACCCCAAAAACTATCATATTAAATACCAGTGTATGGCTACATATTAAAGGCTTTAATAAACGTCAGTGGTTAATTATCTCAGCCAATAGTGTGAACAATCAAAGCTACGCGCGGTTAAAGCGCGCAGCTTTGATTGCTATTAATGACGAGGAGGAGTCAAAATAGTAGGCGTTGGGTTTTCATTTTGCTCAGGGTAGTCAATTGTATAGTGTAAGCCCCGACTTTCTTTACGTTGCATTGCGCTTCTAATAATAAGTTCGGCTACTTGCACTAAATTACGAAGCTCCAATAAGTTATTACTGACTCTAAAGTTTGCGTAATAATCATGTATTTCTTGCTGCAATAATTCAACACGATGTAGTGCTCGCTCTAGGCGTTTAGTTGAGCGCACAATACCTACGTAATCCCACATAAATAATCGCAGCTCGTGCCAATTATGGGTAATAACAATTTCTTCATCAGAATTACTGACTCGGCTTTCATCCCAGTTTGGAAGTGCAAGAGGTTCAGGCGCCTCACCGAGCTTACTTAAAATATCTTTCGCAGCAGCATGGGCAAATACAATGCACTCTAATAGTGAATTGCTCGCCATACGGTTTGCACCGTGCAAACCCGTGTAGGCAACTTCGCCTACAGCGTATAAGTTATCTAAATCAGTTTTACCGTTAAAGTCACTCATTACACCGCCACAAGTGTAATGCGCAGCAGGTACAACCGGAATAGCCTCTTTGGTTATATCCAGCCCTACACTTAAACATTTTGCGTAAATAGTCGGGAAGTGCTCAATGATAAAGTCTTTATCTTTGTGGCTAATATCTAGGTACACACAATTTGCACCTAAACGTTTCATTTCAAAGTCGATAGCCCGAGCCACTATGTCGCGCGGAGCAAGCTCTTCTCTATCATCAAAGTCTTTCATAAAGCGGGTGCCGTCGGGGCGCTTTAAATACGCACCTTCGCCACGCATGGCTTCGGTAATTAAAAAGTTTTGCAGCTCAGGGTGGTAAAGGCTGGTGGGATGAAATTGATTAAATTCCATATTGGCTACTCTACAGCCTGCACGCCATGCCATGGCAATACCGTCACCGCTAGATACATCAGGGTTTGAAGTGTATAAATACACCTTGCTTGCTCCCCCTGTAGCGAGCGCTACAAACTTAGCGGAGATAGTTTCTACTTTTTTTGCTTTTTTATTCCACACGTACATGCCATGAATATGCGAACCTGGTTTACCTAAGCTTTTATCACTAATCAAATCGATGGCATTATATTGCTCGAGTAGGGTAATGTTTTTATGCGCTTTAACTTGGCTAATCAACGTGGTTTGTACAGCCTTACCAGTGGCATCGGCTGCATGTAAAATTCGACGATGGCTGTGTCCGCCTTCGCGGGTTAAATGGAAACGCTCTTTTCCTTTACTATCAAACTCCATATCAAAAGGAACGCCTTGCTCAATGAGCCATTGTAGACACTGGTGCGCATTACTTGCAGTATAATGCACCGCTTCTCGGTCACATAAACCGCCGCCGGCATCGAGAGTGTCTTCAACATGCGATTCTATGCTGTCGTTTTTTTTATCAAATACTGCGGCAATCCCGCCTTGTGCATACAGTGTCGAGCCTTCGGTAAGGGCCCCTTTACTGATCACAGTAACATTACAATAGTTAGCTAAAGACAATGCAAGCGATAAGCCCGCCGCGCCGCTACCGATAATAGCGACATCAGCAATATGATGTTTATTTTGGTTCATGTCAGAGGTACTTTGCGGTTACAATGCTCAAATTAGAGCAATATTTGTTTTTAATAATGTAGTTGTATCATATTTGTCATATTACTATGTAGTGATTTTAATGGCTTAGCGGCGTTATTTAAGACTATTTTATAAAAAAAGAATATTAAGCAGAACTTTTTATTCATAAAGAGGTCAGAGTATTTGTGAACAATGGCGACACTATGAATAACCAGCAAGAATCAAACAGAGGAGTACCGGCTCGAATGAGCGAGCAGGAATTAGATTTAGCGCTTGTAAAAAGGGTCCAGCAAGGAGATAAAAACGCCTTCAACCTATTAGTAAAGAAGTATCAGAACAAAATTGCAGGGTTGATTTCACGTTATGTGTCTAACCAAGGCGATATTGCAGATGTAGCACAAGAGGCATTTATTAAGGCTTACCGTGCACTTCCAAACTTTAGAGGTGATAGTGCCTTTTATACGTGGTTATACCGTATTGCCGTTAATTGTGCTAAAAATTATTTAGTAGCTCAGGGCCGTAAACCGCCAGCAAACGATATAGACGCTGAAGATGCTGAGTTTTATGATGGCGCGGATTCGATGCGTTCTAACGCATCGCCTGAGAACTTACTGTTAAGCGACGAAGTACGCGCTGTTATTTTTAATACGATTGATAGTTTGCCTGAAGACCTTAAAACCGCGATTACCCTAAGAGAAATCGAAGGGATGAGCTATGAAGAAATAGCCGTGGTAATGGATTGCCCTGTTGGGACAGTACGTTCGCGTATTTTTAGAGCCCGAGAAGCAATAGATAATAAATTAAACCCATTAATAGGCGAGTCTTAGTATGACAAAAGCACACGTTAACAAGTTGGATAGCGAAACGTTATCAGCATTACTTGACGGCGAACAACACCTTGCAGAGGGTAAAATTTCTGATGAAGATGTTGCTACGTTTGGTCGATATGCGCTAATTGGTGATGCGATGCGTGCTCAAAAAAATAACAACGACATACACATCGATATAAGCGAAAACATAGCTTTAGCACTTGAAAGTGAGCCTGTGTATGCCGATTTCACTCAATCAACAGTAAAGAACGCTCCAGATACCGAGCAAAGTGATGCGCAGCAAGATAATAAAGTTGTGGCGTTTAACTGGCGCAGGCCGGTGGCACAACTTGCTATTGCTGCAAGCGTAGCTATGTTTGCCATTGTTGGCGTAAATACCTTACCACAAGGGGCGGGCGAGCAAGAAAGCGAAATTCCGCTGTTACAAACTACCCCGTTAACTGGTATGGCATCACCGGTGAGCTATTCATCAGAACCTGCTCTTGAAAATGCTGAGCAAGGTTTACGCGAATTACAGCAACAACGCATTGGCGCGTTAGTTTTAGAGCATCAACGTCAAGCACGTGTTGCACACTCTTTGCAAACAGCGCAAAATAGCGACAAAGCGCAAGAGGAAAAAAACTAATTAAATGAAAGTAATTACTTTTGTTCTGTCGTTAGTAGTAAGCTTTACTGTTTTTGCTAACGACACAAACCCCGCCAAAGATTTACTACTTAACATGGCAAACGCTGTGCATACCCGTAATTTTGACGCCTCCTTTGTGGTGGTAAAGGGTAAAGCAATGGAACCCTACCGCTGGGTTCATGCAAAGCAAGGTGAAACAGAGCTTGAGCATTTAAGTTTACTTAATGGCGCGGGCTTAGAAATGGTTAGAATTAACGACCAAGTTACCTACTTTGAACCGCAATCTCAGCCATACTCTATCAATACAGATTCTATTGCAGGGCCAATACCGGAAGTACTATTTAAAGATATTGAAGCGCTAAGTGCCCAATACGATTTTGTACTAGGCGGCAAAGGGCGTATTGCAGGGCGAGCTGCGCAACTAGTGAGAATAGAATCAAAAGATGAACACAAATATAACTATTGGATTTGGCTTGATACTGAGTCGTCACTGTTGTTAAAAGCCGCTTATGTTAACCACCAAGGCGAAGCCCTAGAGCAGCTGCAGTTAACCCATATTAGTGTAACAGAGCAGCCGGCACCGATGATTTTAGAAGTCCTAAATCGTAATTTCCCAACGCCGTTACCTGGTAACGCATTGGAAGGTGAAAAAAGCAGTGCCACAAACTGGCACATTGGCTGGTTGCCTAGTGGTTTTAAATTACTAAAATCAGATCGTCATAAGCTTGATTTAAACAACGAGCTTACCGATTATTATTTATATTCAGATGGGTTTGTTGAAATATCTGTTTTTGTACAGCGCCCCTTACCGGGTCGTCGCTTAAGTGGATCATTAACATCTGGCGCAACGACAATTTATGTGCATAATGGCGGAAACTTTGATGTATCTGTTGTTGGTAATGTGCCAAGCCAAACCGCCAAGGCAATTGCAGAGTCGGTGACTCGCGCATTATAAACAATTCGTAAGGGTTGTTATGATTGAACAAACACTTACAGTGGTAGCCCTAGAAGGCTCCACTGCTCACTTAGAAGCCCAGCAAAAAAAGGCCTGCGAAGGGTGTAATGGCCGCTGTGGCTCACAAGTTTTTGCCAAACTCTTTGGCAGTGATAAAAAAACCTTTCCATATCAATTCGATACACCCGTTGAAGTAGGCCAAAAAGTCACGCTCTCATTAGATGATTCGCATTTAGTAAAACATGCCTTTGCAGTATATATGCTGCCTTTATTCTTAGGCTTAGCGTTGGCATTTGTTAGTGCCGAATTACTACTTTTAGCGCAGGGATGGCAAATTTTATTCGCCGCTTTGGGTGGAGTAGGTGGTTATTTTTTAGCTAAAAGCAAAGTGAAAACATTAAGACACGATGTAAAAGTGATAAAAATTCATCCAATTAGTCTTCCTTTAACGCAAATAGATGGTGATTAAGGCCAATTAAATGTAAAATTGCCGTTTTATACCAGAGTAACTTGGAAATACAGGGTAAAAAGGCAATTAATAATTTGGTTATACAATGCGTATTTAGCCATTAATATTGCACTTGTGCTCAATAAGTATTTTCAAGTCACTCAGGTGTTCGTACTTAGCCTATTAAAATAGAAGTTTAGAATCCAGTTTATGAAGCATATCCGTAATTTTTCGATCATCGCCCATATCGACCATGGTAAATCGACCCTTTCTGATCGTTTGATCCAGGTTTGTGGTGGCTTAACAGACCGCGAAATGCAAAAGCAAGTGTTAGATTCAATGGACATCGAGCGTGAGCGTGGTATTACCATTAAAGCGCAAAGCGTAACACTTAACTACACTGCTAACGATGGCGAAACCTATCAACTTAACTTTATCGATACACCAGGGCACGTTGACTTTACTTACGAAGTTTCTCGCTCGTTAGCGGCATGTGAAGGTGCGCTTTTAGTAGTAGATGCCGGACAAGGTGTTGAAGCTCAAACGCTGGCAAACTGCTACACCGCCATTGAAATGGATTTAGAAGTAATCCCTGTATTAAATAAAATAGATTTACCACAAGCCGACCCACTTCGAGTAGCGGAAGAAATTGAAGATATTATTGGTATAGATGCTCTAGATGCCGTGCAATGTAGTGCAAAAACCGGTGTGGGTATTGCCGAAGTACTTGAAATGATTGTTAAGGACATCCCGCCACCGGTAGGTGAGAAAGATGAACCTTTACAAGCGCTTATTATTGACTCATGGTTTGACCCATACCAAGGTGTTGTATCACTAGTACGTATTAAGCATGGAGAACTACGTGCTGGCGACAAAATAAAAATAATGTCAAACGAGCAAGTTCATATAGCTGATCACGTGGGGATCTTTACCCCTAAACAAACCAACACAGGTATTTTACGTACTGGCGAAGTAGGGTTTGTTATTGCTGGTATTAAAGAAATACATGGTGCCCCAGTCGGGGATACCATCACACATCAAAAAAATGCGGCACCAGAGCGTTTACCAGGCTTTCAAAAAATTAAGCCGCAGGTCTATGCTGGCATGTTCCCAATTGCCTCAGATGATTACGAGTCGTTTCGTGATGCACTAAATAAACTAAGCTTAAATGATGCATCGTTGTTTTTTGAACCAGAAAACTCAACAGCACTTGGTTTTGGTTTCCGTTGTGGCTTTTTAGGTATGCTACACATGGAAATTATTCAAGAACGTTTAGAGCGTGAATACGATATTGATTTAATTACCACCGCGCCTACTGTAATCTACGAAG
This sequence comes from Pseudoalteromonas sp. S3785, assembly GCF_005887365.1. Classification (NCBI taxonomy): domain Bacteria; kingdom Pseudomonadati; phylum Pseudomonadota; class Gammaproteobacteria; order Alteromonadales; family Pseudoalteromonadaceae; genus Pseudoalteromonas; species Pseudoalteromonas sp. S3785. The sequence goes on from NZ_PNCT01000027.1 coordinate 74,708, forward strand.
TAGTTACTAAAGAAGGTACGCGTCAAATCGACAACCCGTCTGACTTACCGGCGGTTAATGATATTGTAGAAATACGCGAACCGGTAGTAGAAGCTAACATACTTGTGCCTCAAGAGTTTTTAGGTAGCGTAATAACGCTGTGTATCGAAAAACGTGGTGTTCAAACTAAAATGAGTTATCACGGCAAGCAGGTCGCTGTAACTTATGAGCTACCTATGGCTGAAGTGGTTATGGACTTTTTTGATAAATTAAAGTCAACCAGTCGTGGTTTTGCATCGCTTGATTACAACTTTAAGCACTTTCAAACATCAGACATGGTACGTGTTGATATACTTATTAATGGTGAACGCGTTGATGCACTTGCTATTATTGTACACAGAGATAGTGCTCAATCGCGTGGTCGTCAGCTTGCTGATGCGCTTAAAGAGCTTATTCCGCGTCAAATGTTTGATATTGCGATTCAAGCTGCAATAGGACAACATGTTATTGCGCGTACCACGGTTAAGCAATTACGTAAAAATGTAATCGCTAAGTGTTACGGTGGTGACGTGAGCCGTAAGAAAAAGCTATTGCAAAAGCAAAAAGATGGTAAAAAACGAATGAAGCAATTGGGTAACGTAGAAGTACCGCAAGAAGCGTTTCTAGCTATTTTGAAAGTTGGTAAATAAAAACAAAGGATTATAGATGGCTGGTTATTTCTCAGTTTTATTGGTGTTATTAACATTAGGCTCAGGTTTAATATGGTTAATTGACCACCTAATGTATGCGCCAAAAAGGCAAGAGCGATTAGCGCTTGCTCAAACATCTGCCGGTGGCCAGCTTGATGAAGAAACAGCGGCGTTAATTGCACCTGAGCCGGCTATTACAGAAACTGCAAAATCGATTTTTCCGATGATTGCAGCTATTACTATTTTTAGGTCGTTTATTTTTGAGCCTTTTCAAATACCATCAGGTTCAATGATGCCAACCCTATTGGTGGGCGACTTTATTTTAGTGCAAAAGTACTCATACGGGATTAAAGACCCGGTATGGCGAAGCCAGCTTGTAGATGTAGGCGAGCCTGAACGTGGCGATATTGTTGTTTTTAAATACCCATTAGATGAGCGAGTAGATTATATAAAACGTGCTATTGGTTTACCGGGCGATAAGATTGTTTATCGTGATAAACGTTTGTATATTCAACCTAATTGTAAAGAAGGTGAGACCCAGCAGGGTGACCTACTTTGTAATGAGTTTAATAAAATTGATTTTAAATTAATTAACGATAATGAGTTTAAACAAGGCCAAATGTCGCTTGCGCGTGTAAATGAAGATTTAACGACACTCAAGCATGACATTTTAATCAACCCACGCGCACCTGAACGTAAAGGGCGTTACTATCAGCAACCAGGTACTCCTTCTGATGAATGGACCGTACCCGCTGATCATTATTTTATGATGGGTGATAACCGCGACAACAGCCAAGATAGTCGCTTTTGGGGCTTTGTACCAAAAGAAAACTTGGTGGGTAAAGCTGTCTTTATATGGATGAGTTTTGAATTTGAGAATGGCCCAGATGATGTTTTACCAGGATGGGTTCCAACTGGTGTTCGTTTTGAACGCCTAGGTAATATTCAGTAACAATGAAAAAAAATGTAACAGAATTATATAAACGAATTGGCTACGAATTTGCTGATCAAGGTTTACTTGAGCAAGCAATGACACACCGCAGTCATAAAGGTCAACACAACGAACGTTTAGAGTTTTTAGGCGATTCAATTTTGAGCTTTGTTATTGCCAATGCTTTGTACGACAAATTTCCAAAAGCGCGTGAAGGTGATTTAAGCCGTATGCGCTCTACGCTTGTGCGTGGCCAAACATTGGCTGAATTTGGTCTCGAGTTTGGTTTAGGCGATTATTTACGCTTAGGGCCTGGCGAGCTTAAAAGCGGTGGTTTTCGTCGTGAATCAACCTTGGCTGATGCCGTAGAAGCTATTATTGGTGCTGTATTTTTAGACTCTAATATAGAGCGTTGTGGCGAGCTGATTTTAGCGTGGTACGAATCTCGACTTGATGCTATTTCACCAGGGCTTAATCAAAAAGATCCTAAGACCCTGCTGCAAGAGTATCTACAAGCCCGTAAGTTATCTTTACCGGGCTATACTGTTGTTGATACTAAAGGCCAAGCGCACAATCAAACGTTCACGGTTGAATGTATAGTTGAAGGTATGGATAGCATTATTTCTGTTGGTAGCTCGCGCCGTAAAGCCGAACAAAAAGCTGCCGAAAAAGCATTGAAGATACTAAAAAATGAATCTTGATACCTTAATACAGCCTCATGAAGGTGACATTGATACGTTTTGTGGCATGGTTGCCATTGTTGGCCGCCCTAATGTAGGTAAATCAACATTGCTTAATGAAATCATTGAGCAAAAAGTAAGTATAACCTCGCGCAAGCCACAAACAACGCGCCATCGTATTATGGGTATTCATACTGAAGGGCAGCATCAAGCTGTTTATATTGATACGCCGGGCTTACACGTTGAAGAAAAACGCGCTATTAACCGCTTAATGAACCGTGCTGCTTCGAGCTCAATTGGTGATGTAGAGCTGATTATTTTTGTTGTTGAGGGCACTCACTGGAATGCCGATGACGAAATGGTGCTTAATAAAGTATCGCAAAGTGGTAAGCCTGTTTTACTTGTTATTAATAAAATAGACCTAGTTAAAGACCGCGACTTAGTATTACCGCATATGAAAATGCTTGGCGATAAATTTGATTTTGTGGGCATTATGCCGGTGTCGGCAACGCAAGGTAAAAACGTTGACTTAATTAAAGCCGAAGTGACTAAACGCTTACCACCGTGCGAGTTTTACTTTCCTGATGACTATGTCACTGACCGCTCAATGCGCTTTATGGCAGCAGAAGTGATTCGTGAAAAGCTCATGCGCTTTATGGGTGAAGAGCTGCCGTATTCTGTTACTGTAGAAATTGAGCAGTTTAAATGGCAAGAAAACGGTGTGTGGCATATCAACGGGTTAATTCTTGTTGAGCGTGAAACCCAAAAACGAATGGTTATAGGTAACAAAGGCGAAAAGCTTAAAGTGATAGGCCGTGAAGCCCGTAAAGACCTAGAAGAAATGCTCGATAACAAAGTGTTTTTAGAGCTTTGGGTTAAAGTTAAATCGGGTTGGGCAGATGATGAACGTGCCTTAAGAAGTTTAGGCTATGGCGAAGATTAACCTGCATTTAGCCAACTAATATGGATAGCGACTTCTACACAGCGTACCTATTACATCGGCGTCCTTATAGCGACTCCCAAGTAATGCTTGATATGCTGGTAGAAGGCGTCGGCCAACTTAGAATGCTGGCGCGAATTAGTGGTCGCCAGGCCACTAAACACAAAGCACAATTACAGCCTTTTCAGGCACTGCTTGTTCACTACAGTGGCAAGTACGATTTAAAATACATTAATAAATTTGAGCTGCATGGCAATCCTTTATATTTAACAAAGGATAAGCTTTACTGTGGCTTTTATTTAAATGAGCTGACTAACCGCATTGTGCCGGTAAACGAGCCACTTGAACACGTGTTCGAGCTTTACAAAACTCACCTAGAGAACTTAAATAGCGATGTTGATTTACAGTCGGTGCTGCGCTCATACGAGTTTCAGCTATTAGAGCTTTTAGGTTATGGTGTTGACTTTAGCTTTGATGCCAGTGGTGAGCCAATTGATGAAAAGCAAACGTATAGTTATTTCCCTGAGCTGGGTTTTTTGGTGCAACAAGATACGCGCTCTGGGTTTAGCGGTTCGCAGCTTAAAGCGATTGCCAATCATGATTTTAGCCAAAGCGATGTACTTTATATGGCAAAACAATTAAGCCGTTATTTACTAAAACCTTTACTGGGTAATAAACCATTAAAAAGCCGTGAATTATTTATGGCCTCTCAATAAACATATTTTACAGGTAACAAAATGAAAGACATTCTTTTAGGCGTAAACGTTGATCATATTGCAACGCTTCGCCAAGCGCGTGGTACATCATACCCAGATCCAGCACATGCGGCCAGTGTGGCAGAGCACGCCGGTGCAGATGGTATTACTATTCACTTGCGTGAAGACCGCCGCCATATTCAAGACCGTGATGTATACGTAATGGCTAAAACGATTCAAACGCGTATGAATCTTGAAACCGCAGTTACCGATGAAATGATTAACATTGCCCTAGAAGTAAAGCCAGAATACGTATGTTTAGTGCCTGAAAAACGTGAAGAGCTAACGACCGAAGGCGGCTTAGATGTGGCCGCTAATGTAGATAAAATTAAAGCGGCCACTAAAACATTGACTGATGCGGGTATTAAAGTGTCATTATTTATTGATGCTGATAAAGCACAGTTAGATGCTGCTAAAGCGTGTGGCGCACCGTATGTAGAAATTCACACCGGCGCCTATGCAGATGCCACTAATGATGAAGAGTTACATAAAGAGCTTGAGCACATACGAGAGGGTGTAAAATACGCAGCGAGCTTAGGCTTAATTGTAAATGCAGGCCATGGTCTTCATTATCATAATGTAAAGCCGATTGCTGCAATGCCTGAGATTTATGAGCTTAACATTGGTCACGCTATTATTGCGCGTGCAGCTATTGATGGCCTTGAAAAAGCAGTACGCGACATGAAACGCCTAATGATAGAGGCAAGGTTATAAATTTAACCCTATGGTGACAGCATTTAATAGCAATACTTAACTAAGTAAAGCCGTAATATTAAAACCTATTAAAAGCGCATTTACTGCGCTTTTTTATTATGTGTTTTTTAGCGTTGATGCTCAGTAACACGTGCATCTGCCATGAGATTTTCCAGCTCATCCTGCAGCTCAAATAATTCAGGCTCAACGTTATCGAGCACACAGTCACTTTTAAGTGAGGTTTCTATGGTTTCTGCCAGAGATTTAAGCTTAGGCACCCCGGTATAACAGCACGCGCCATGGAACTTATGAATAACACTTAATACTGTTTGGCAATCGTTTTGTTCAATAGCCTCGTTAAGCTGCGAGAGCGTCTCTGGCACACTATGTAACAGCATATTAAGCATTTCCATCGCCAGCTCACCTTTGCCGCCAGCGCGCTGTAGCGCAAGCGACCAATCTAAGCAGTTACTTTCAAATGGAGCTGGGCTTTGTGGCGTTACACTTTTAATTTTGTCGCGGGTTACAGGCGATTGCGGACTATGATCGCAAATAATTTGGCTGAGCATATCTTCATCAATAGGCTTAGTTAAATAGCCTTTAAAGCCATCTTTTAATAGCTGCTCTTTTTCACTGTGCAGTGCATGCGCGGTTACCGCAATAATAGGCGTGTCTTCGTTTAAAGACGACTCCTTAATCAGTTTACAGGCGGTAATGCCATCCATTATCGGCATTTGTATATCCATAAAAATAACATCGTACTTGTGGCTTTTACTTAAGCTGTAGGCTTGAGAGCCATTGTAGGCCGTGTCTATAAATTCAACTTGTTCTTTTAACAAGGTGCAAATAAGCTTTAAGTTTGCATCGTTGTCATCTACCACCAGTACTTTTAATGGCAATAAGGTTTGATCGCTTGGCTCAATATTTAAGGTTGGGTGATCAAGTCGATAAGGTGCAGCGAGTACTTCACATAATTTACGATGATTAAGCGGCTTGCTTAAACAGGCATCGGCGCCGCTGCCAATAAATGCCTCGCGCATATTATGTGATACCGTATTGAGCATAAGGTATAAATAATCGCACGACTCGCGAACCATATTCACATAGCCTTTAAGGCGCTGCATATCATCTACCGATGCCATATCACCAATAATACAAATATCGTATTTAAACATTTTATGCTTGATAGCATCTAAAAACGCAGCCTCATTAAAGCAGGCCGTTACAACCGCCTCCCACTCGTTTAATACAGAAAGCACTGAGTGATGCGTATGCTCGTGTGGCTCTAAGTATAATATGCGTTTACCAATAAGAGACTTAGAAGGTAGGTCGTTACTGAAGGTATGATCAGGCAACCTAAACACACCATTAAAGGTAAAACAGGTGCCGCTTCCAGGAGCTGAATTTAGCGTTATTCGGCCATTCATAGCTTCAACAATGTGTTTAGTAATGATTAAGCCTAAACCTGTGCCGCCAAACTTTCGGGTAATGGATGAATCAGCCTGGCCAAATGCGGTAAATAGTGCATCTTGTTTGTCCATTGGTATACCCACACCAGTGTCGGTTACTGAGACTAAAATAGAGGCACGGTCTTCATCTAATAAACGGTAGCTAATATCAACTTTTATTGAGCCTTTTTCGGTAAACTTAATGGCATTACTTAACAAATTAATAAGGACTTGTTTAAGGCGTGTTGGATCACCCGTTAAATCATCAGGTACCTGCGGGTTAATATATATAGATAGCTCAAGTTGTTTTTCATGCGCCGAAGGCGCTAATAATGTCATCACTTCGTTTACGCTATCGCGCAGTTGAAACTGGATGGATTCAAGTTCCATGGCGCCCGCTTCAAGCTTAGAAAAATCTAAAATATCGCTAATAATCGTCAATAAGCTGTTGGCAGAAAGCTCTATGGTATCGAGGTAGTCTTTTTGATGTTTATTTAAAGGTGTTTTATACAACTGCCGCGTAAAGCCAATAACCCCATTAAGCGGGGTGCGTAGCTCGTGACTCATTTTAGCTAAAAAGTCAGACTTAACGCGGTTCGCATCTTGCGCCTCTTTTTTGGCCATGGTTAGCTGAATATTTGAAGTTTCGTATTGCTCTAGGGTTTCGCGGTAATCACTGGTGGCCTGATCAATATTTTTCTGCATTTCGTCTTTTTGCATAACCATAGTGTGGGCAATGGTATTAAGCCCTTCACGCAACAGTTCAAATTCTCCCATCATGGTGTCGTTTAAACCAGTGTCTCTTTTACCCTCTACTAACTTGTCGGTAGCAAGTACCAACTTATTAAGTGGGTTCATGAACATCCGGCTAAGCTTAAGGGCTAAAATAGAAGCCAATACTATTGAAAATAAAATAACAATGCCGCTAATTAACACCGCTCGTTGCTGGCCTATAATGGCTTGGTCTTTATTTAGTTGCAAAATAACGGTGCCAAGCGGGGTTTGAAAATCATTAATATCCCATTTTGATACCGGCGCGGAGTGATTAAAAATAGGGGTGTAGAAGGTGATTAATTCTTCAGTCTTATTAATTTTTGTTGTATTGAGGTTTTCAATTTGTGCTTTTTGGGTCAGTTCATCAAACGAGCGATGATAGTTACTGGTCATAATAAGCTGATTGTTAGTATCAAAAATAGCAATCGACTTAATGGTAGGAGAGTGCTTATTGTGCGTGTAACTAATAAGACGATTGAGCAGCTTTTTATTTTTTTCAAGTAAGGGCTGCTCTAATGCAATTGCTAGGGGCTCAGATATTGAGCTGCCTTGTTGATATAAAATTTCATCAAGCTCAATGTAACGATTTATTGTAAAATAGCCGCCAAGTAACAAACCAATGATCACTGTGGGGATCAAGGTTAAGGTTAAAACAGAATCACGTAAGCCTAATTTGGTCATAATGGAAGCGTTATTATCATTATTAGTATGCACCGAGTATATACGGTTCATCGGCTATTCTCAAAGCATCTGATTTGCTTATACGTAATACAAAATTTAAGGTAATGCCGCATGGCGCAAATTTTTAAAGCAAAGAAAAAACCACTTAAACAGCAAACACTCACACTTAATATTACGGCCATGGATCATCAGGGGCGAGGTGTTGCCAAACACAATAATAAAGTGTGCTTTGTAAGCGGCGCTTTAACGAATGAGAAAGTAACGGCAAGCCTAATAGAAGATAAAGCTAAGTACAGTAGTGCTAAGTTGGTTAAGGTTATTAATCCAAGCGATGCACGCACGCAACCATTTTGCCTGCATTATAATCACTGTGGTGGTTGTCAGTTGCAGCACCTTGAAATAAATCAGCAAGTGGTTGAAAAGCAGACTGCAGTGACGCAATTATTTAAAAAGTTTGCCAAATTAAGCGACTTAAATTGGCAATCTCCTTTGTTAAGTAAACCCACTCATTACAGGCGCAGCGCCCGAATTGCTGTAATGTATGATAAAGCAGCTAAAAAAATGCGAGTTGGGTATCGTGCGCTTAGCTCTAAAAATGTGATTAGTATTGAGCAATGTGATGTGCTTAGTAAGGTATTTACTAACGTATTTAGTGTTTTTGAAACGCTTATTAATCAATATAAAGCGCTACACAGTATAAGTCATTTACAGTTATGCCAAAACGAAGCTGGGAACTTTATTGTTATTCGTCATACTAAAGCGATAGCAGATGAAGCCAAAAGCTGTGTACAAGAGGCGGCAAATGCACAGCAGTGGTTAATTACTTGGCAAGACAGCAGCGATGTTATAGAACAAGCTCACTTACCTACGCCTTATTATTTTTTAGAAAAGTTTAATTTAAAGTTCGAGTTTGGCCTTGGTAATTTTATTCAAGTAAATGATGAAGTGAACCAAGCTATGTTAATGCAGTCGGTAAATTGGCTTAACTTGCAAGGAAACGAGCAGGTATTGGATTTATTTTGTGGTATTGGTAACTTTTCATTAGTGCTTGCTCAGCATGCTAAATCGGTTATTGGCGTAGAAGGGGTTGCATCGGCGGTTGCAATGGCGACACAAAATGCGCACACTAACTCTATTACTAATGCGCACTTTCATTGTTTTGATTTAACGCAAAAAATTGAAACAGCACAATGGTTTAATAAGGCGCTAGACGTATTAGTATTAGACCCTTCTCGTACCGGTGCTATGGCTGTTTTAGAGCAACTACCTTTAAAGCAGTTTAAAACCATTTTATACGTTTCTTGCGATCCTGTTACTTTAGCCCGTGACAGTGCAATTATTTCGCAAGCAGGTTTTGAAGTTACTAAAATTGGGCTAATGAATATGTTTCCGCATACAGGACACATAGAAACAATGGCGTTATTTCAACGGAGGTAAAGCGTTTTATGGTCGCTACACGTCAATCACATCAGCAGGACGACACAGGTGACTTTGCTACTAGCCTAAAACAGTTAGCGTTATCGCAAGATAAAATAACGCTACTAAACAAAGCGCAAGCATTGTGTGTTACATGTGACAACCAAGCACGGCAAAACACGGCTATCGAAATGGTCGAGATTTTAGCCGAGCTTAATTTAGATGCAGAATCTCTCGCAACTGCGTACCTCACGCATTATTACTTAAATGACTTAGTGGATCTTGAAACCGTAGAAGCACAACTTGGCAAAAATGTAGCCATGCTTCTAACGGGGGTTGCACAAATGGCGGCTATTAGTACTTTATCTCACCAAGGTAAAGGAACAATGCAGGTAGATAACATTCGTAAAATGTTACTTACTATGGTTGAAGATGTGCGCGCGGTTGTAATTAAACTTGCCGAGCAAGTGTGCCATTTACGTAATGTAAAAAATGGCGATGAAGAAGAGCGTGTTATTGCTGCTAAAGAAACCGCCGATATTTTTGCCCCGTTAGCAAACAGGTTAGGTATAGGGCAGCTTAAGTGGGAACTTGAAGATTTATCGTTTAGGTATTTACACCCCGACACTTATAAAAGCATTGCTAAGCAACTTGATGACAAACGCCTTGCCCGTGAAGCCTATATGGAAGATATGGTTGAGCAAGTTAAAGCGCGCCTAAGCGAAGCCGGTATTGAGGCGCAAGTGTATGGCCGCCCTAAGCACATTTACAGCATTTATAAAAAAATGCAGCAAAAAAACTACGAGTTTGATCAGCTGTTTGATATTCGGGCGATGCGAATAGTGGTTGAGCGCCTGCAAGATTGTTACGGCGCACTAGGTATTGTGCACACTAATTGGCGTCACCTAAATAAAGAGTTTGACGACTACGTTGCTACACCTAAACAAAATGGCTATCAGTCAATTCATACTGTGGTATTTGGCCCTGAAGGAAAAACTGTAGAAATACAAATACGTACCAGCGAAATGCATCAAGATGCTGAGCTAGGTGTAGCCGCGCACTGGATGTACAAAGAAGGCGCCTTACCAGGGCGAGGCTCAGGTTATGAGCAAAAAATTAGCTGGTTGCGCAAATTACTGCAATGGCAAGAAGAAGTGGTCGATGGGGGCGACTTAGCTGAAGAGCTTAAAAACCAAGTTGTAGAAGACCGCGTTTATATATTTACCCCAAGTGGCGACATTATTGATTTACCTGTTGGTGCTACACCCCTGGATTTTGCTTATTACATTCACTCAAATGTAGGGCATCGCTGCATAGGAGCGAAAGTATTTGGCAAAATAGTGCCGTTTACGCACCAGTTATCTACGGGCGATCAGGTCGAAATACTCACACAAAAGCAGCCTAATCCAAGCCGCGATTGGCTAAACCCATCGCTTGGCTATATTAAATCGTCGCGTGCGCGGGCTAAAATCCATCATTGGTTTAAACAGCTCGACCGTGATAAAAATTTAAGCGCCGGTAAAGAGATTCTTGATAACGAACTGCAAAAGCTAGATTTAACCTATAAAGATTTAGACCCCGCTATTAAGCGCTTTAACTTTAAAGAGTTAGATGACTTAATGGTTGCCATAGGCGCAGGCGATGTACGTTTAAATCAGATGCTCAACTTTGTAAGCGACCGTACCGAAGAAGAACCCGTTATTCGTTTTAAAGCGCCTAGTAAAGTAACGGGCGATAAAAACGGTATTGTGGTGGACGGCGTTGGCAGCCTAATGAGCCACGTTGCAAAATGTTGTCGCCCAGTCCCTGGCGATAAAATAATTGGCTATATTACACAAGGACGAGGCATAGGCGTGCACCGCGAAGATTGCGATGCATTTAACAACTTAAAAGAGCAGCACCCAGAGCGCGTTATATCGGTGAGTTGGTCAGATGAAATAAACGGCTCTTATGCGCTGAGTATAAAAATTGAAGCAAGCGATCGCTCAGGTTTAATCCGCGATATTAGCTCTGTGCTGGCTAATGAAAAAGTAAATGTGATCAACATGAACGTTAATACCGTTGGGGCCGATCAGCTGGCAGTATTTACTATGCAAATAGAAGTGCACGACCTATCGGGCACAAACCGGGTATTATCTAAGTTGCATCAAATTGAAGGTGTGCACAGTGCCAAACGAAACCAATAAAGTGGCTGATACCAACGCACTCGAGCAGCTTTTACATATAATGCAAACACTTCGCGATCCTGAGGTAGGGTGTCCTTGGGATTTAAAACAAGACTTTAAATCTATTGTGCCACATACATTAGAAGAAGCTTATGAAGTTGCAGATTGCATAGAGTCGGGTAATTTAAACGATCTTAAAAATGAGCTCGGTGACTTACTGTTTCAAATAGTGTTTTACGCCCAACTTGCCAAAGAGCAGGAATTATTTGATTTTAACGACGTGGTTAGTGAGCTAAATAGTAAACTTACCCGCCGTCACCCTCATGTTTTTAACACTAAGCAAGCGTTAACCGACGAGCAATTAGCAACGCAATGGCAAGCAATTAAGGCACAAGAGCGTGCAGCAAAAGTACAGCCGAGCAACGCCTCGCTTTGGCAAGATATACCCACTAATATGCCAAGCTTAGCTAAAGCTAAAAAAATTCAGCAGCGGGTCGCCGCACTTGGTTTTGACTGGCCTACTTATCATGGTGCACTTGATAAAGTAAGCGAGGAAGTACTTGAAGTAAAAGAAGCGCTTGAGCACGACCCTTTATCTGAACACACCGCAGAAGAAATAGGCGACTTATTATTTGCTACGGTCAATGTGGCTCGCCATGTTAAACGCGACCCGGAGCAGTTACTCAGACAAGCCAATGATAAGTTCTCGGGGCGCTTTGAAAAAGTGCAAGGTTATTTAATTGCAAAAGGAAAAAGTTTAGAGAGCGCAACGCTTGATGAAATGGAAGAAGCATGGGAAGCCATTAAAAAAGTGAAATGAGATGAGCTCAGCACAAACTAATGTTAATCAAAGAACATTTTTTGTGCGGGTAAACGCTATTTTTAGCTGGATTGCTCAACGCTGTTTTGGTATAATTTCGCCCCGTCTTGATGATATACCCAGAGTCTCTTTCTCGGGTGTTATATTCCTTTTAATTCCTGATATTCTAGGGTTCGCATGAGTACAAAATTTATCTTCGTTACTGGCGGGGTGGTTTCTTCGTTGGGTAAAGGTATTGCAGCAGCGTCATTGGCAGCTATTTTAGAGGCCCGCGGTTTAGATGTTACCATTTTAAAGCTGGATCCTTACATAAACGTTGACCCAGGCACAATGAGCCCAATTCAACACGGTGAAGTATACGTTACAGAAGACGGCGCCGAAACGGATCTTGATTTAGGTCACTATGAGCGTTTTATTCGCACCAAAATGACCAGCCGCAACAACTTCACACAAGGGCGTGTATACGAAGACGTGTTACGCCGTGAGCGCCGTGGTGAATACTTAGGTGCAACCATTCAGGTTATTCCACACATCACAAACGACATTAAGCAACGTGTATACGACGGTGCTGAAGGTCATGACATTGCGATTGTAGAAATTGGTGGCACAGTAGGCGATATTGAATCACAACCGTTTATTGAAGCAATTCGTCAGTTAGGTACTGAAATTGGCCGCGAACGTGCGCTATTTATTCACCTAACGCTAGTGCCATTCTTAGGCCCTGCAGGCGAAGTTAAAACAAAGCCAACTCAGCATTCTGTTAAAGAGTTGCGCTCTGTAGGTATTCAGCCAGATATTCTCATCTGTCGCTCAGACCGTAAACTGCCTAACAACGAGCGTGCAAAAATTGCATTGTTCACTAATGTTGAAGAAAAAGCGGTTATTTCACTACCAGACGTAGACAGTATTTATAAAATTCCTGCGCTATTAAAATCTCAAGAATTAGACAACTTTGTATGTCGTCGTTTCCACCTTGACGCACCAGAAGCTGATTTAGTTGAATGGGAACAAGTACTTTATCAAGAGTCTAACCCAACGGGCGAAGTAACGATTGGTATGGTTGGTAAGTACATTGAACTACCAGATGCATACAAATCAGTTAACGAAGCACTAAAACATGCAGGTCTTAAGAACCGTTTAACTATTAATATTGAATACGTTGACTCGCAAGACTTAGAAAGCAAAGGGGTTGAATTGCTTTCTCATCTAGATGCTATTTTAGTACCAGGTGGTTTTGGCGGCCGTGGTGTTGAAGGTAAAATTTTAGCGGCTAAGTACGCCCGTGAAAACAAAGTACCTTACTTAGGCATTTGTTTGGGTATGCAAGTAGCCCTTATTGAATACGCACGTAACGTTGCTGGTTTAACCGATGCTAACTCAACTGAGTTTAATATTAACTCAAAAGCGCCAGTTGTGGGCTTAATTACAGAGTGGCTAGATGCTGAAGGTAATATTGAAGTACGTGATGAAAAATCTGACTTAGGTGGCACAATGCGTCTAGGCGCACAAAAATGTCATTTAACGCCGGGTTCTAAGGTGCACGAAGTGTACGGCAATACAGAAATTGTTGAACGTCACCGTCATCGCTACGAAGTAAACAACAACTTTGTAGAGCAATTAGAGCAAGCAGGCTTAAGCTTTACTGGTTTATCAGAAGATAAAAAACTAGTCGAAATCATCGAAAATAAAGATCACCCATGGTTTATTGCCGCGCAATTCCACCCGGAATTTACGTCAACACCACGTGATGGACACCCGTTATTTGAAGGGTTTGTAGCAGCCGCTCATACTCATCAAAAAACGTCTTCGTAATTAAAAAAAGCCGTGCATATTGCACGGCTTTTTTGTCTAAAGGGCTGACTAAAAGATATAAAACGTAGTAAAGTTAGCTGAACTCACCATTTTGGGAATATAGAGGAATCAAGATGTCAGAAATCGTAAAAGTAATTGGTCGCGAAATTATGGACTCGCGTGGTAACCCGACTGTTGAAGCTGATGTATATTTAGCTGATGGTTCTTGGGGCCGAGCTGCCGCTCCTTCAGGTGCATCAACAGGTACTCGCGAAGCGCTAGAGCTACGTGATGGTGACAAAGCCCGTTACTTAGGTAAAGGCGTATTAAACGCAGTTGGTTTTATTAACAACGAAATTGCGGATGCGCTAAAAGGCCAAAATGCATTAGAGCAAAGTGCTGTAGATAAAGTAATGCTAGATTTAGATGGCACCGAAAATAAAGAAAAACTAGGTGCAAATGCTATCTTAGCAGTGTCACTAGCGACTGCAAAAGCCGCTGCACAATTTAAAAAAGTTGAGCTTTACGAGCACATCGCAGACTTAAACGGTACACCAGGTGTTTACTCAATGCCGCTGCCTATGATGAACATCATCAACGGTGGTGAGCACGCAGATAACTCTGTAGATATTCAAGAGTTTATGATCCAACCTGTTGGCGCTGCAAACTTCCGCGAAGGCCTACGTATGGGCGCTGAAGTATTCCACAGCCTTGCTAAAGTATTAAAAGCAGACGGTCATTCTACAGCGGTAGGTGATGAAGGTGGTTTTGCACCAAACCTTGAGTCAAACGAAGCCGCTCTTGCTGCTATTAAAACTGCTGTTGCAAACGCAGGTTATGAGCTAGGTAAAGACATTACGCTTGCTATGGACTGTGCTGCATCAGAGTTTTACGACAAAGAAGCAAACATTTACGACCTTAAAGGTGAAGGTAAAAAATTCACTTCAGAAGAATTTAACTACTTCTTAAAAGAGCTAACTGAGCAATACCCAATTGTGTCTATTGAAGATGGCTTAGATGAGTCTGATTGGGATGGCTTTGCACACCAAACTAAGCTACTGGGTGATAAAATCCAGCTAGTAGGTGATGATTTATTCGTAACGAACACTAAGATTTTAAAACGTGGTATCGACAACGGTATTGCTAACTCAATCCTAATCAAATTTAACCAAATTGGTTCACTAACTGAAACGTTAGCAGCAATCAAAATGGCTAAAGATGCAGGCTTTACTGTTGTTATTTCTCACCGCTCTGGCGAAACAGAAGATGCAACAATTGCTGATTTAGCGGTAGGTACTGCTGCAGGTCAAATTAAAACGGGTTCACTGAGTCGTTCTGACCGTGTTGCAAAATACAACCAACTTCTTCGCATTGAAGAAGCGCTAGGCTCAAAAGCACCTTACAACGGTCTTAAAGAAGTTAAAGGTCAGTAATTCTGTTTTATATAGAATCTAATTCTTAATTTTAGATGATAAAATCCTCGCTCAGGCGGGGATTTTTTATGCCAGTTACTTTTCTAATAGGAGACCTGAGTGAACCTTCTAAGGTGCCTATTTAGTAAAAACGAGCACACCTGAAGCATTTAATAATTACGTGTAATTAAAGCTGAAACTGCTGCTTTAAAATCTCACCTGTAAAACTGGTTTTTAAATAAAAACCACGCGGTAGGGTTTTTATAATTTGACCATTTGGCCCAATAGCATCAGTAACCACTTTGCTGTTTGCCGCCTTAGGCCTTATTTGAATCGCATCCCCTAAATGACCTGATATTTCATCTACTCGTCCGAGTGCGATTAACTCCATTTGTTCTTCCCAGTCACGCTGTAATAACGCATCTTGCTCAGGTGTTGGTTGCCACAAAAAGCCGCTGCCTATCGTTCTATCAAATGGGGCTATATCTCGCTCACTTAGTATGGGTAACCATAAAACATGATTTAGCTTTTTACGCACAGCGCTTGTATGCCATGTCATACCGGTGACGTTTATTAAAGGTGTTACCGATACAAACGTAGTCTCTAGTGGCTTACCTTTGTAAGAAATGGGGAGTGTTTTTAGCTCTATCCCTAAATCTTCAAAGTCGGGGAGGGGTTTGGAGCCTGCAGTAGCGCCTAACACGTATTCAATAAGTTGCCCAGTCCAGCCTTTTTCGCGCAATAGGTCGTCAGGGGTTTTAAAACGGTATTGCGATGCCAATTGCCCTAATGTTAATCCGGCAATAGCGTTTACGCGTTGCATTAAGTCATTAATTGAATGGGGTCTAGTTGGTCGCATGCTATTGGTTTACCTTGAATAATTAACCGCACCATGATAGCAAAAGCCTACTTAGGTGGATATCTTTGCTTTTGGTTGTTTTTTATACGCGCTGTGTTTGGCGTAATTTTGCTCACGTCAAAAAGTCACTATTTAACTGTAAGTGACTGACCAGCTTTAATATTTTTGCTTAACTTATTCAGTTTTAATTAAGTTGGCAAATTCTACATGGGATAAATACAACAATATAAACATGTTTATCCACAGAATCTGTGGAGAAAGCAAGTTTTTAGATCTTCTATTGTGGACTTGTTTGCAAAATAGCCGTGTTTATTAAAAGTTATTCACAAGCTGTGAGTAAATAGTACAAAACATATTAATCAAGGCATAGCTTAGTTTTTTTTGCTAAAAGTTACATGATTTAGGGGTTATTTTAGCCCTAGACTCATCAGATGCTAATTTATAGTTAAGTTGTTATGCACAGTGTAAATAGTAAACTTGTAACTAGGGCGTGATGACTTTGGGGATAATAGTGTTTGCCGAATTGCAGCTAATGTGGAACAATCATTAAAAATCGACTTACAAATGAGGCACTAAGGTGATTGATGCCGAAGGTTTTCGTGCCAATGTCGGAATTGTAATTTGCAATAATCAGGGGCAAGTTTTTTGGGCTAGACGTTACGGTCAACATTCTTGGCAATTTCCCCAAGGTGGTGTTGATGACGGAGAAACACCCGAACAAACCATGTACCGTGAATTACACGAAGAAGTAGGTTTGCGACCAGAAGATGTAGAAATAGTCGCAAGCTCAAAACATTGGTTACGCTATAAATTACCCAAACGATTAATTCGCCGCGACTCTAGTCCGGTGTGTATTGGGCAAAAACAAAAATGGTTTTTATTAAAACTGCGTTGCAAAGATGAAGATGTAAATTTGCTTAAAACTCATCATCCCGAGTTTGATGATTGGCGCTGGGTAAGCTATTGGTATCCAGTGAGGCAAGTGGTGTCGTTTAAGCGCGATGTATACAGACGGGTGATGAAAGAGTTTGCACCGTTTGCAATGCCTTTTAATAAAAGAGAACATCATAAAGAGCAGTGGCGACACAAAAGGTAGTAGTATAATTATAAAATAAGGAGCAGGTAATGCTGGCAACACTAAGAACTATTGCTGAGTCTGTGTCGCAACAAGCGAACTTAGACAGTGCCCTAGTGTGCTTTGTGAAAATGGTGAAAGAAGCCATGAAAACCCAGTGCTGCTCTATTTATTTTGCCGACTACAGTCAAGATAACTTTGTACTTATGGCAACCGAAGGCCTAAACCCTGATGCCGTAGGTAAGTTTAGAATTGGTTTTACCGAAGGGCTTGTTGGTTTAGTTGCTCAGCGTGAAGAGCCTATTAATATTGCTTTTGCAAAATCTCACCCGCGTTTTAAGCTCTCCCCCGAAGTAAACGAAGAAGGTTACAATGCATTTTTGTCTGTACCTGTGGTGCATCAAAAAAAGGTATTGGGCGTTATTGTTGTGCAACAAAAAATGGCGCGGGTTTTTAGCCAAGACGAAGAGTCGTTTTTAATTACGCTTTCGGCGCAGCTAGCCTCGCAACTTGCGCATGCTGAAATAAAAGAGCTTTTACGCCAAGACGAATCATCACATCAAACCTCAGTGCTAAAAGGGGTGTCGAGTGCGCCGGGCATAGGAATTGGCCAAGCCTTTGTAGTGCTCCCCAAGCTTGATTTTAAATCTATAGAGCTTAAAAAAGACTCTGATAGTGCTGAGCAGAAACGTTTATTTACACAAGCCGTTGCTGCCACCCGCAAAGAATTTAATACCCTGTCTATGACTTTGAGTGACTCAATACCCCGTGAAGCACTCGCGGTATTTGATGTATACCAACAATTACTTGATGCCAAAAGTTTAGGCCACAACGTTGAGGTGCAGTTACAAGAGGGCTGGTGTGCAAAAAGCGCCTTAAAAATTGTTATTGAGCGGCTTATTTCACAGTTTAATGCCATGCAAGATCCTTACATTAAAGAGCGGGCCGTTGATGTAAAAGACATTGGACTAAGAGTATTGCACCATCTTGTAAACACTGAGCACGCAGTAAAAGATTATCCGCCGAATACTATATTAATTGCGAATACCTTAACGCCCGCCATGCTAGCTGAAGTACCCAACGGGCATTTAGCAGGTGTAGTGAGTGTAAATGGCTCAGCCAATAGCCATGCCTCTATATTAACCCGCGCTATGGGAATACCAGCTATTTGGGGTATTGAAGATTTACCCTTATTGCAATTTGATGGTAAACCAATGATTTTAGATGCCTTTTCTGGGCGTTTATATATTTCTCCTTCGCAAGTGTTACTCGATGAATACGCACAGTTAAAGCACCAAGATAAATTACTCAATAACCGCTTTTTAGCAGAACAAAGTGCACAGTCGGTTACCTTAGATGGTGAGCAAATCAATTTAATGCTCAATGCAGGGCTTGAGCTTAATACCGAACAAAGCAGTGCACATATTTGCGATGGAGTAGGGCTTTATCGTACCGAAGCATGGTTTATGCAAAAGGGGCAATTTCCTTCACAGGCCGAGCAAGAAAACTGGTATAGGGAGGTACTAAAAAGTTATCACCCAGCGCCAGTGGTTATGCGAACGCTCGACATTGGTGGCGACAAAGTTTTAGATTACTTTAATATCACCGAAGAAAATCCCTTTTTAGGTTGGCGGGGTATACGCATAAGCCTTGACCATCCAGAACTGTTTTTAGATCAACTCAAAGCCATGTTAAAAGCAAATATGGGCTTAGGTAATTTAAAAATAATGCTACCAATGATCAGTGGCTCAGAAGAAGTAGACGAAGCGCTCGCGTTATTTGAACAAGCTTATTTTGAATTAAGCGAAAAGTGCCCAAATCAAAAGTTAGAACGCCCCGAGGTAGGAATAATGCTTGAAGTACCCTCCAGTATATTTATGCTCGACGAGTGGGCTAAAAAGGTCGACTTTTGCTCAGTAGGCAGTAACGATTTAACGCAATACTTACTTGCTGTAGATAGAGCAAATGCGAGGGTAGCTCAGTTATTTAACCCATATCACCCCGGTGTGTTAAGGGTATTAAATAAAGTGGCTAATGAATGCAGCAAACACAGCTTACCTTTGAGTTTATGTGGCGAGCTGGGCGGCGAGCCAGAGGGCGCAATTTTACTTATTGCCATGGGCTATAGGCATTTAAGTATGAACATGTCGTCATTGACTAAAGTAAAGTGGATTTTAAGACGCTTAAACATTCACGATATGCAGCAGTTACTTGCAGAGTGCCTAATGCAGTCGAACGCTAAACAGGTACTGCGTCTAACGCGCAATTTTATGATTGAGCACCAATTAGGCGATCTATTCTACACCGCTAAATAATGCAGCGCTTAAGGATGCTATTAACGTAATAATCCTTTAATATAGGCGCACGAAAAGGTAATTGAGAACACTATGTATGACTTAGCTTTACTCGTGGCCAGTTGTGCGCTACTTGGCTGTGTAGTTGGCTTTTTAGCAGGGCTATTAGGGATAGGCGGCGGTTTAATTATTGTGCCTGTTTTAAGTAGTTTATTGCTGATGTTTAATGTTACTTCACCTGATCACGTTTTGGTTATTTCTATTGCAACATCGCTTGCCTCTATTTTATTCACGTCTACTTCTTCAGTATTGGCTCATCATAAAAATGATAATGTACCGTGGCAAATTGCGCCTTGGGTAATGTCGGGTGTAGGCCTAGGCGCTTTAATAAGTGGCTTTGCCGCCAGTTTAATACCAGAACAAGCGTTACGCAGCGTGTTTGCTGTGAGTGTTGTGTTTATTGCAGGCAGAATGGTATTGGCATCACGCAGTAAATCGCTTAATGAAAAACCATTACCAAAAGGGCCTATTTTAGGGAGCATTTCTGCCCTTATGGGGGCGCTTTCTGGTTTAATAGGTATTGGCGGCGGCGCGCTTATTGCCCCTATGCTTAACTACTTTTCGGTTGATATAAAAAAAGCGATAGGGTGCGCATCAGCATGCGGCATTGTTATCGCGTTATTTGGCTCTATTGGTTATATAAGCGCAGGTTGGAACGTAACTGATTTAGCCCACGGGTTCGCAGGGTTTGTATACTTACCTGCATTATTTGGTATTGTAATAACATCGTGGTTTGTGGCGCCCTTAGGGGCTAAAGCAACTCATTATTTACCTGTTACTATAATAAAGAAAATTTTCGCGGTGTTGCTTGTGCTCATCGCACTTAAAATGGTTTTTAGCTAAAGGTTTATTTATGGCACTTGAGTTTCCTCAAATCGATCCAATCATTTTTTCTGTTGGACCGCTAAGCGTACGTTGGTACGGTTTAATGTATTTAATTGGTTTTGCGTTTGCAATGTGGTTTGCTAATCGTCAAGCCGCAAAACCTAACTCTGGTTGGACTAAAGAGCAAGTAAGTGACTTGCTTTTTTACGGCATGCTTGGGGTTATTTTAGGTGGCAGAATTGGCTATGTATTGTTTTATCAGTTTAGCTACTTTTTAGAAAATCCATTCTATTTATTTAGAATTGACCAAGGCGGAATGTCGTTCCACGGCGGAACTTTAGGGGTTATTACCGCTATTATTCTATTTGCAAAAACCCGTAAAAAATCATTGTTTGCAGTGGGTGACTTTGTAGTGCCGCTTGTACCAGTGGGTTTATTAGCAGGGCGTATTGGTAACTTTATAAATGGCGAATTATGGGGCCGCGTAAGCGATGTGCCATGGGCCATGGTATTTCCAACGGGTGGGCCGCTTGCGCGTCACCCATCGCAGTTATACGAAGCCTTTTTTGAAGGGTTAGTCCTGTTTTTAATTTTATTATGGTTTATTAAAAAGCCTCGCCCTGCAGGCAGTGTAGCCGGTGTATTTTTATTAGGGTATGGCGTATTTAGATTTTGTATTGAATATTTCCGCCAACCTGATGCGCAGCTTGGCCTATTTGCCGACTTTATCTCAATGGGGCAAATACTCTCGTTGCCTATGATTATTGGTGGCCTTGGGCTATTGATTTGGGCATATAAAAAACCGCAACCTGTAACAGCAGCAAAGGCATAGTAAAACATAACATGAAACAATATTTGAATTTATGTCAGCGCATCGTTGACGAAGGTGTATGGGTAGAAAATAAACGCACAGGCACGCGCTGCCTAACTGTTATTAATGCCGACTTAGAATACGATGTAGGTAATAATAAATTTCCTATGATCACCACGCGTAAAAGTTATTACAAAGCCGCTATAGCAGAGCTTTTAGGTTACTTACGCGGGTACGATAGCGCAGCGCAATTTCGCGATATAGGTTGTAAAACCTGGGATGCAAACGCAAACGATAATAACGCATGGCTAAATAACCCTAACCGCAAAGGCGAGGACGACATGGGCCGCGTTTATGGTGTGCAAGGACGTAATTGGCAACGCCCAGATGGCTCAACGCTCGATCAGCTTGCTAAAGTAGTAAATAACTTAAAGAACGGGATTGATGACAGAGGTGAAATAATTACCTTTTATAATCCTGGTGAGTTTGAGCTTGGTTGTTTGCGCCCATGTATGCACACACATACGTTTTCGCTGCTTGGTGACACGCTGTATTTAACATCATATCAGCGCAGTTGCGATGTGCCGCTAGGCCTTAATTTTAATCAAATTCAGTGTTTTGTATTACTGGCCTTGGTTGCACAAATTACCGGCCATAAAGCAGGCAAGGCGTATCATAAAATTGCTAATGCGCATATTTACGAAAACCAGTTACCGTTAATGCGCGATGTACAGTTAAAACGTGAGCCGTTTGATTCACCGCAATTAAATATTAACCCAAACATAAAATCACTAGAAGATATAGAAACATGGGTAACACGAGACGATTTTGAAGTAGTAGGCTATCAATGCCACGAACCAATCCAATATCCGTTTTCAGTATAATAAGATTAAGGAGAACAAGATGAAAGCAGTGATCCCAGTAGCAGGCCTCGGAACGCGTATGTTACCTGCCACAAAAGCCATCCCTAAAGAGATGCTTCCAGTGGTAGACCGTCCGCTTATTCAATATGTAGTAAATGAAGCGGTAGCCGCAGGCGTTAAAGAAATTGTACTTGTAACGCACTCAAGTAAAAACTCTATCGAAAATCATTTTGATACCAGCTTTGAGCTAGAAGCCACGCTTGAAAAACGTGTAAAGCGGCAATTACTTGCCGAAGTACAGGCAATTTGCCCTAAAGATGTGACCATTATTCACGTGCGCCAAGGGGAAGCCAAAGGTTTAGGTCATGCAATTAATTGTGCTGCGCCAATTATTGGCAACGAACCCTTTGTGGTTATTTTGCCAGATGTGATTGTTGATGACGTAGAGAGCGATCTTAAAAAAGACAACCTAGCAGAGATGATCGCCCGTTTTGAACAAACTAAGCACAGCCAAATTATGGTTGAGCCAGTACCCATGGACGAAGTAGACAAATTTGGTGTTGTTGATTTAGGTGACGTAGAGCTTCACCAAGGCGAAAGCTCGCCAATTATTAACATGGTAGAAAAACCACCAGTAGATGAAGCACCTTCAAACCTATCGGTAGTAGGGCGTTATGTATTAAGCGAAAGAATTTGGCCACTGCTTGCTAAAACGCCGCAAGGGGCTGGTAACGAAATTCAACTTACAGACGCAATTGCCATGCTAATGGAGCAAGAAAAAGTAGACGCTTACGCAATGAAAGGCCGTAGCCACGATTGTGGCAGCAAAATAGGCTACTTAAAAGCAACGATAGAGTTTGCCCTGCGCCGCGACGAGTTTGCAGATGATTTAAAAACATTTATTAAATCGTTAATTTAGGTTTTATTAAATCACCGACCAAGGCGCCTGTTTAGGCGCCTTTTTTATTGCTAAATTATTAATGCCACTATGGGTATAGCTTTACTTAATTTTAACGGCGCAAGTAATAAAGTTGGTCTACGCTTATTTATGTTCTGAATTTGACTTGCGTTATATAGCTACATAACGTAATTTATATTGTAAAGTTTATGTTAATTGGCATTAAAGTTGTATTAAAAGCCAAACTCACGGAAGGGACACGTTAATTATTACCTATGTAGGTCAATTAGCGTGCAGGAGCAAAAATCGCTCATTGTTTAAATTGCTAAGTTAAACGCTTTCTTGTGAGAATGTTTAACTGAAATGCAAGTGCACAGGCACTGCTTTCAGGATAACGGGTACATGCTTAAATTAAAAAAATATTATAAACACTTTTTTGTATGCCTTTTTACGCTTACGTTTGGCTCGGCGTGCTCTATTACGCCTACAGCTAAACCTGCTATTGATAATGAAATACCTAACACCGCGCCCGATTACGTATCAATAACGGCACTGGAGCTGGCCCAATTGAAAGATGCCGCCATGCAATGGCAACAAGCACGCGCCGGTATAGAGCGCATTTTAAAGCTTGAAAAAGAAATTACTTACCTCGTTAACCATATAGATATAATAAACTCTAAGGCGATTGCACAATCTAATGCAAGCCCTGCCTACAGCAGCCGCTATACTCGTACGCCTTCGCGTATAGTCAGTAACAAGCCACGTCGCCAGCAAAGGTATAAAGCCGCTAACAATAATCAAAAGCAAACTATAAAGCTTAATACACCTAAACATGTATTTGCATTACAAGTTGCCTCGGTCGACTCTAAGCAAGATGTAGCGAAGGCTTGGCAAGAGCTGAACACTAAAGCAGCACCACTATTTAGGGATAAAATATTAACCAACGTAGAAACCGCAAAAATAAATGATAAAACCTTTTATCGCTTAAAGCTTGGCTCTTATAAAAACCTTAAAAATGCCAAAGCCGATTGTGAAGTATTTAAAATGTATAAGCTTGACTGCATTGTAAGTAACTATACCGACAAGCCAATTAAACTTTAAAGCTGATAGCTCGATAAGCCCTGACTTGCTAAGCGTTGATTGGCTGTTAAAATAGCGCCCACTCTTACCCAAATTAACAACATACTTATGCTGCACTACAAGGACTTTTTAGCTACATTAGTTTTAGGCTCTGCATTAGCAAACAGTGCTCACGCACTAGCGACAGATCAAAAGCAGGCGGTGCTTATTAAAAAGGATGATTTAGCTGTACTAAAAGAGTCTGCGCAGCAGTGGCAACAAACCCAGCCTCAATTAGAAAGACTGTTAAAGCTAGAAAGTGAATTACAGCGCACAGTCGATAAATTAAAACAACTAAACACCCAGCCAGAACTTGAGCAAACCCAGCTAACTAACCACTTAGCTGTTGTAAATACAAATGCGCTGTTTGCAGTTCAAGTAGGGGCTTATAAAAATAAAGCGGTACTTGAAGCGGCTGTAAAACAATATCAATCGGCCTCAAATATGCTTGAAGTTAATATCGAACAAGTACTCATTGAGCAGCACACATTTTATAGGTTAAAGCTTGGTGCGTTTAAAACAAAAAACGCAGCTGAAGATGCATGTAAGTCATTAATAAAAATTAATAACTGCTTTGTAACCTATTATGTCAAAACGCCTCAAAGTTAATAAAAACGCCTTAAGGTTAATTAGGCATAATAATTGCTTTATCCTCGATATGTTTTAAAGAGGACGGCAACTATGCGCCTTTTACTGCCTTTAGTATTGTTAAATTTAACTGCTTGCAACTTGGTTCCGCCCCCGGAGCCGAGTGTGCCCACTGCCGCGCCAAAAGCAGCAATGGCACCCTATACTGTAAACGAGTATGTAGCCAATCTAACCTCGCAGCTTAATCATATAAATGGCGCTTTAAATGCCAATGCGCGTATTGGTGTGAGTAGCTTTTTTTATGCCGATGCTTTAGATACTAAGCTAGTAGCAGGGCAGGCCTCGGGTTTGAGCTTACAAATTCAAGAAAGCTTACTAACGCAATTTACCCAGCTTGGCTATCATACTGTTGAGTACCGACTTGGTAATAACCTTATATTAGCGCAAAACGCAGACAGCATATTAAGCCGCGACTTAAGTAAATTGCGCAATCGCCAAAATATTGACTTAGTCATCACCGGCACTGTAACGCGCCAACAGCATGCTTATATAGTTAATGCACGACTCGTTAATATTGAAAACAAGCAAGTCCTGTCGGCAGGCAGCACAGAGATCCCTATAAATGTAATGTGGGGAAGTGAAAAAATTCAGCAGCGCGACGGCTCTTTGTACCGCAGCGAATATTAATCAGGAGCACACCATGAGAAACCTATTAATTACCCTATGTTTGCCATTAGGCTTTGGCTGTTCGCAAATGTTAAATTCGCTACATTCAGAGCCGGAGCAAGTTGAGCAAGACAATGCAGCCCAGCTTGTTTCAGAGCAACGTGCGGTAAAAGCACCTGTAGCAAATGACGCGTTATTTCAGTCTAACTTAAACAAGCAAAGTAACTACACCAAAAGTGCCCCTGCAAAACGCAAAAATATAAACCATTATGTGCGCGGTATAATGCAAGACATGGTCGAAAATCTGCAATACGTAAACGACAAAACGCCACTTGCCGTTTCTAGCTTTGTATTTTTAGATGATGACTACAGTGATGGAAGCCTGTTAGGTAACCAAATAGCCGAAAGCTTTATGCATGAACTGCATAGTTTTGGAGTACCGGTTATCGATTTTAAAACCACCGATTATATGCGAGTAACCCCCGCAGGCGACTTTGTATTTAGCCGCGACTACCTAGAGCTAAACCAAGATCAAAACTTTAATTACGTATTAGCAGGAACACTTGTGAGCCACCAAGGCGGCGTACTGGTAAATGCACGTATAGTAGGTATTAAAAGTAAAGCGGTAGTGGGCAGTGCGCAAGGGTTTATCCCGCAATCGGTGGTTGATGCGCTAAACAGTAGCTATCGCACCGACGGAATTATGCTTAAACAAGCCAGCGAGTGAGGTTGACCATGTTTTACAAACTATCTGCTATAGCGGGGCTCACGGCAACGTTAGCATTAGCTGGCTGTTCAATAACGCAAAATAATGAGCATAACGAAAGCATAAACACGCGCTCAGATTACACCGTAGTCACGCAAAACAGCCAACCCACGCCAGTGTATGCCAACCAATCTGTGCAGCAACAAAGTGAGTACGACACAGCAAGGCAGTTTACACCGCTTAAACACCACAAAACGCTGGCAAACTATGTAGAGCAAATGGCGCTGGATTTAGTGGATACGCTTGAAGCCGAAGCGCCCGATAACAATAGCATCAACATAGCGGTTACCACCATTGTCGATTTAGACGCATCGCTTAATAAAAGTAATCAGTTGGGTAATCAATTAGCAGAGACGTTTATTCATCAGCTGCAAAAATTTGGCTACGGCGTGGTCGATTTTAAAACCATGGACAGCATTGATGTATCAAATAGAGGCGACTTTGTGTTATCTCGCGATATAGAAAAGCTAAGTGAAAGCAGCATGGCTAACTATGTATTAGCAGGTACGTTAATTTACCGCCCAAATGGCGTAGCAGTAAACACCCGCGTTATAAATGTTCACAGTAAACATATTGTGGCAAGCAGCCGTAAACTCATACCACTGTACGTGTTAAACAAAGAAGATATATATTTATCAAGCAATTAAGTTAATTTTAGCTTGATATGAAAAACAAGATGCCGTTATAATTTTTGTAAGCTGTAAGCTGTAAGCTGTTAG